>CAZCTU010000159.1:0-4382 GCA_964501495.1 uncultured Ramlibacter sp. | reverse complement strand
CTCGCCCTTCCTGGTGCCGCTCAAGATCCTCCTGATGACGGCCTTCCTGCTGGCGCTGCCCGTGGTCCTCTATCAGGTCTGGGCCTTTGTCGCTCCCGGCCTCTACAGCCACGAAAAGCGCCTGGTGCTGCCCCTGGTGGTGTCCAGCACGGTGCTGTTCTTCATTGGCGTGGCCTTCTGCTACTACTTCGTCTTCGGCCAGGTGTTCAAGTTCATTCAGAGCTTTGCGCCCAAGAGCATCACGGCTGCGCCTGACATCGAGGCCTATCTGGGCTTCGTGCTCACCATGTTCCTGGCCTTCGGCCTCGCCTTCGAAGTGCCCATCGTGGTGGTGGTGCTGGCCCGCATGGGCCTGGTGAGCATCGAGAAGCTCAAGGCCTTCCGCAGCTATTTCATCGTCCTGGCCTTCATCATCGCCGCGGTAGTGACGCCGCCGGACGTCGTGTCCCAGCTGGCCCTGGCGATCCCGATGTGCATCCTCTACGAGCTGGGCATCGTGGCGGCACGCTTCTTCATCAAGTACACCAAGGCCCCGGATGCCGAGGGCGAGACGAAGGACGTGGCGCAGACGGGGCAGGAACCGCCGCCGGCTTCCTGATCAGCGGTTGGCTGGTGGCAGGGGGCGCTGACCCGGCGTCACCGTGAGCACCAGCTCGCTTTCCCGGCGCTGGACCTTGAACACCGCCGCCACCCCGGGCTTGAGTGCCGCCACCTGGGTCAGCAGCTCGGGCACGCTGCCAATCTTCTGCCCGCCCACTTCCTCGATCACGTCCCCTGGCCGGATGCCCGCCTTGGCGGCCGGCCCGTTCTGCAGCACGCCGGTGATCAGGACGCCGCGGTTCGCCTTCGTCTGGAAGGTCTCGCGCAGCTCGGGGCTGAGATCGGCCGGCTCGACGCCGATCCAGCCGCGCCGCACGACGCCCTCCTTCACGAGGCCCTCCAGCACCAGGCGCGCGGTGGACACCGGAATGGCGAAGCCGATGCCCATGCTGCCGCCCGAGCGCGAGTAGATGGCGGTGTTGATGCCCACCAGGTTGCCCTGGATGTCCACCAGCGCGCCGCCGGAGTTGCCGGGGTTGATGGCGGCATCGGTCTGGATGAAGTTCTCGAAGGTGTTGATGCCCAGCTGGTTGCGGCCCAGGGCGGAGACGATGCCGCTGGTCACCGTTTGCCCGACGCCGAAGGGGTTGCCGATGGCCAGCACCTGGTCGCCGACCTGGATCTGGTCGGAGTTACCCAGGGTGATGACCGGCAGCTTGTCCAGGGTGATGCGCAGCACCGCCAGGTCGCTCTCGGGGTCGGTGCCGATCAGTTTGGCGCGGGCGCTGCGGCTGTCATTCAGGATGACCTGTATCTCGTCGGCGCCTTCGACCACATGGTTGTTGGTGAGGATGTAGCCCTCGGGGCTGATGATGACCCCGCTGCCCAGGCCCGCCTGCATCCGCTCGGACGGGTCGCCGTAGAAGAAGCGGAACCAGGGCTCGTTGGCCTGCGGGTTGCGCGCGGTCTTGGACGTGGCCACGCTGACCACCGCCGCCGCGGCCTTCTGCGCCGCCTGGCGCAGGCTGCCCGGGGGCGGCAGGCCGCCGGGGCCGGAGGGTGCCTCGACCAGGGACACGCCGGTGGCCCGGCTCAGGCGGCTGCCGCGGCCCACCCAGTCGGGTTGCAGGGTGGCCACCACGAAATACGCCGCCAGCAGCACGGTGACGGCTTGGGAGAAGAGGAGCCAGAAGCGTCGCATGGCGGATAGATGGGGCCGGATGGATGGTCGACAATGTGCCACGGAAGAAATCGCCATGGTGACCCTGCAACAACTCCTCCAGGCCTGCGATGGCCTGCTCCAGCCCGAACGTTTCCGCGACTACGGCCCCAACGGCCTGCAGGTCGAGGGCCGCGGCCAGGTGCGCAAGCTGGTCTCCGGCGTCACCGCCAGCCTGGCCTTCATCGACGCCGCCATCGAGGCCCGGGCCGATGCCGTTTTCGTGCACCACGGCCTGTTCTGGCGCGGCCAGGACGGCCGGGTGACCGGCTGGATGCGCCAGCGCCTGGGCCGCCTCCTGGCCCACGACATCAGCGTGCTGGCCTACCACCTGCCGCTGGACGCGCATCCTGAGCTTGGCAACAACGCGCAGCTGGGGCGGGTGCTGGGGCTGCAGGCCGACGCCCGCTTCGGCGAGCAGGACCTGGGCTTCCTGGGCGGCCCCGAGGCCGGGCGGGGCTTCGCCGACACCGCCGCCCTGGCGGCCCATGTCGAGCGGGCCCTGGGCCGGCCGGTCACGGTGGTGGAGGGGCAGGGCACCCGGGGTGTCGCCAGCGTGGCGCCGGGCCCCCTCACCCGCATCGCCTGGTGCACCGGCGGCGCCCAGGGCTACTTCGAGGCGGCCATTGCCGCCGGCGCCCAGGCCTTCCTCACCGGCGAGATTTCCGAGCCCCAGGCCCACTACGCCCGCGAGTGCGGGGTGAGCTTCCTGGCCTGCGGCCACCACGCCACCGAGCGCTATGGCGCGCCGGCGGTGGCGGCGAAGGTGGCGCAGGACCTGGGGCTGGAGCACCAGTTCATCGACATCCCGAACCCGGCATGAGCAAGCTCCCCCTGGCCCTCACCATGGGCGACCCCGCCGGCATCGGCGGCGAGATCCTCGCCAAGGCCTATGCGGCCGAGCCCGCGCTCATGGCGGGCAGCTTCGTGGCGGGCGACCTGGCCCACCTGCGCCGCGCCGCGGCGGCGGTGGCGGCCGCGGGCTTCGGCCCTGCGCCGGGCATGGCCCTGCCGGTGGCCCTGATCGAGCGGCCCCAGGAGGCCTTCGCGGTCCCGGCGGGCTGCCTGCCGGTGCTGCAAGTGGGGGAGGGCGGCCGCACGCCCGGTGCTGCGTCTGGCGATGCGTCGAGTGATGCATCGAGTGATGCATCGGGTGGCACCGCGGCGAAGGCCGGGGCCGAGGGGGGCTCTGGCCTCGTCGCCTGGGGCCAGGTGCAGGCCGCTGCCGGCCGCATGGCCGCCGACGCGGTGACCTGGGCCGCCCGGGCTGCCCTGCGCGGCGAGGTGGCGGCGGTGGTGACCGCGCCCCTGCACAAGGAGGCGCTCTCGGCTGCCGGCGTCGATTTTCCGGGCCACACCGAGCTGCTGCAGGCCGAGGCCGCCGTCCACCTGGGCCGGTCCCTCGCCGAGGTGCCGGTGCGCATGATGCTGGCCAGCCCCGAGCTGCGCACCGTGCTCGTGAGCATCCACGTCTCGCTGCGCCAGGCGCTGGAGGCGGTCACCGAAGGCAACGTGCTGCAGACGCTGCGCATCACGCACCAGGCCCTGTCGCGGTCGCTGGGCCCGGCCCTGGGCCGCGCGCCGCGCATCGCGGTGGCGGGGGTCAACCCGCATGCGGGGGAGGGCGGCCTGTTCGGACGCGAGGAGATCGAGGTCATCGCGCCGGCCATTGCCGCCGCCCGCGCCGAAGGCATCGACGCCATCGGCCCGATCGCGCCCGACACCGTCTTCATGCGCGCCCGAAACGCGCCGGGCCATTCGGGCGAGTTCGACGCGGTGGTGGCGATGTACCACGACCAGGGCCTGATCCCGGTGAAGTACCTCGGCCTCGAGCAGGGCGTGAACGTGACCCTGGGCCTGCCCCTGGTGCGCACCAGCCCCGACCACGGCACCGCCTTCGACATCGCCGGCACCGGCCGGGCCGACGCTTCCAGCCTGCTGGCGGCGGTGCGCACCGCCCGCAGCCTGCTGTCCTGAAGCGTCCTGTGTCCGCTTGAGGCCTTCCGTATCAATCCGGAGGGCCCGGCGCATTGAGATGCGCTGTAATGGTTCGGTACAATCGCCGGTTGACCCCAATACAGGCATTTTCCGTCGAGGACCCCCATGAGTAGCACCCCAGTGGACGCCAGCAAACGGACGTGGTTGATCGCGTCTGGCTGCGCCGGCGCAGTGGGCGGCGCATTTGTCGCCGTTCCCTTCGTGAGCAGCTTCCAGCCTTCCGAGCGAGCCAAGGCCGCGGGCGCTGCGGTGGAGGTCGACATCTCCGCCCTCCAGCCGGGCGAGAAGGTGACCGTCGAGTGGCGCGGCAAGCCGGTGTGGATCATGCGCCGCACCCCCGAGCAGGTCGCCGAGCTGTCCAAGCTCGACCCGCAGCTGGCCGACCCCAAGTCCGAGCGCACCGCCTTCCCGACGCCGGACTACGCCAAGAACACCCACCGCTCCATCAAGCCCGAAGTCTTCGTCGGCGTGGGCGTGTGCACCCACCTGGGCTGCTCGCCCGTCGACAAGTTCCAGACCGGCGCCCAGGCTTCCCTGCCCGACGACTGGAACGGCGGCTACCTGTGCCCCTGCCACGGCTCGACCTTCGACCTGGCCGGCCGCGTGTTCAAGAACAAGCCCGCGC
>CAZCTU010000158.1:0-4389 GCA_964501495.1 uncultured Ramlibacter sp. | reverse complement strand
GAAGCCTTCGTGAAGAGCCAGCTGGGCGCCGGCACCCGCCTGCCCCGCGCCAAGGGCGCCGACGGCCAGTCCACCGGCAAGGTCTTCCTCACGGTGAAGAACGGCGACAAGCCGCGCGCGGTGGGCGTCGCCCGCGAGCTGGTGGCCCTGGGCTTCGAGCTGGTCGCCACCAAGGGCACGGCAGCCGCCATCAGCGCCGCGGGCGTGCCCTGCGGCGTGGTGAACAAGGTCACCGAAGGCCGCCCGCATGTGGTCGACATGATCAAGAACGACGAGATCGTGATGGTGATCAACACCGTGGAGGAGCGCCGCAACGCGATCGCCGACTCCCGCGCCATCCGCACCTCGGCGCTGCTGGCCCGTGTCACCACCTTCACCACCATCGCCGGCGCCGAAGCCGCGGTGGAGGGCATGAAGGCGATGGACAAGCTGGACGTGATCTCGGTGCAGGAGATGCACGCGCAGTTGACGGCCTGATGCCTGCCTGATCGGCGCAGCCCGCAGAGGGCTCCGCTCCCCGATACAAGGGCCGCCCGCAGCGATGCAGGCGGCCCTTGTCCTTGCAGCGTCTCCTGCGCCTGGGGGCGGACCTCAGCCCGGGCTGGAGGAGGCGCGCTCCAGCACCGGGTCGGGCGCGCCGCCGATCTGCGCTCGGACGCTGGCCAGCGCCGCGCCACGCAGCGCCCAGGGGCTGCCCCGCAGGCGTTCGAAGACCTGGCGCTCCAGGTGGTCGCTCGCCATCTGCAACTCCTCGGGCGTGATGCGCTTCTGGCGGTGGGCCTCCTTGGCTGGCGTGAGCAGGCATTCGGCGGCCTGCGCGAAGGCCTCCAGGTCCGGCCCGGTCGCCGAGGCCGGCAGGGGGAGGGCGCGCTGGGCCAGCCGGGCTGCTGCCCAGGTGGCCTCACCCAGTCCGATCGCCGCCGGATACCGGCGCTGGAGGTCCGCGATCTGCCGCACCCATTCGCGAAGCTCGGCGGCCTTGCGCGGCTGGGCGTTGGCTTTCTTGAGCAGGGACTCCAGTTCGCCGGTGGCGTCGGTGGGGCGATCCTCGGCGTGCTCACCGAAGCTGATCGCCACCGCGCGGCTGTCACGCCGGCGCACCCGCTCCAGCGGCAGCGGCCTGTCGGAGAGCGCGCGCTCCAGTGGGACCGGCGCCTCAGGCCGCGCCTCGGGGCGCTGCCGCCAGGCGCCGACCCGGTCCGTCACCGCGTTCATGAGGCTGCGCACCACGATGCCCAGGGCCAGGTCGACCGCGCACCAGGTCCAGCCGGCGCGGCTGTCCCGGTCCAGGGGAAACTCGTGGGACTGCCGCAGCTGCTGGACGCCGACGGCGAACACCAGGGCCCACAGCAGCTCGATGGCCCCATCCCGCGAATGGCGGGCCCGGCGTTCACGCAGGGCCGGCGGGGGCAGGGCCAACCCCCGCTCGGGTGTCGGGTCGGGTTTGCGCTCCGGCGTGCCCGGTGGCGTGAGCGCCGTGGATGGGGCCGCTGCGGCCGGAGGGCCAAAAACCCGGGACGGTGTACGGTGCAGCGCAGGTGAGGCGGTGGCTTGCATGGGGTTCACGCCGGGCTTGGCGCCGGGCGGCCGGTAGTTGCAAAGGTTTATTTTTAGACCCCGCAGAGCCCGGGCGGACGGCTGGTCCCTGAGGGTCCGTCCCGAATTCGGCATAATTTGGCGAAGCGCACCGCCGACCCTTCCCGGTCGGCGGTTTCCTTTTTGTCATCGCACGAATCCGCACATGGCCACCATTCCCATCACCGTCCGCGGCGCCGAAAAGCTCAAGGCCGAGCTGCATCGCCTCAAGACCGTGGACCGCCCCGCCGTCATCCAGGCCATCGCCGAGGCCCGCGCCCAGGGCGACCTGTCGGAGAACGCCGAGTACGAGGCCGCCAAGGACCGCCAGGGCTTCATCGAAGGCCGCATCCAGGAGGTCGAGGGCAAGCTCTCGGCTGCCCAGATCATCGATCCGTCCGCGGTGCAGGCCGACGGCAAGGTGGTCTTCGGCGCCACCGTCGAGCTCGAGGACGAGGACTCCGGCGAGCAGGTGACCTACCAGATCGTGGGCGAGGACGAGGCCGACCTCAAGCAGGGCCTGATCAACGTCTCCAGCCCCATCGCCCGCGCCCTGATCGGCAAGGAGGAGGGCGATGTGGCCGAGTTCCAGGCACCCGGTGGCACCCGCCGTTTCGAGGTCGTGGCGGTCAAATACCTCTGATGCACCCGTCCTGGCGTGACCGCCTCGCCCTGATGGCCGCCGCCCTTTGGTGGGGCAGCCTCACCGCCGTGGGGGCCTGGGTGGTGCCGATGCTGTTCATGCACCTGCCCACGCCGGCGATGGCCGGCCAGATGGCGGCGCGCCTCTTCACCGCGCAGACCTGGGTGGCCCTGGCCTGCGGCCTGCTGCTCCTCATGCTGCTGCGGCCGCGGGACGCCACGCAGGTCGACGCCGCCGGCCAGCGCAGCCTGGCCTGGGTGGCCGCGGGCATGGCACTGGCGCTGCTCATCGAGTTCGGGGTGGCGCCGCGCATCCTGGCCCGGGAGGACCTGCGGCTGTGGCATTCGCTGGGCAGCGCGCTGTTCGCGCTGCAATGGGTCTGCGCCGGCGCCGCGCTCTGGCGGCAGGGGCGCGCGGGCAGAGGCGCCTGAGGGGCCTGAGGGGCTTCCGCCCGGGCCGGCTCAGTCGTGCCGGCCCTTTTTCACCGACTTCTGCTTGGGCTTGGCCCGCTTGACCTGGCCGCCGGGCGTGAGGCGCTGGTTGCCCAGCACCCGCACCGTGCGCACCTCGGGCCGCTGGCCGCCGCGCTTGCTGTACTTCAGGACCTTGAAGTCGCGCGGGCCGGGCATGCGGTCCTCGTCCTCGGCCTTTTCCTTCTTGGGCATGGGGCGCCACAGCACCAGCAGCTTGCCAATGTGCTGGATGGGAGCGGCGTTCAGCTGGTCGGCCAGCTGCAGGTAGATCGCCTCGCGGGCGGCGCGGTCGTCGCCCTGGACGCGGACCTTGATCAGGCCGTGGGCCTTGAGCGCGGCGTCGGTCTCCTTGACCACGGCCGGCGTGAGGCCGTCGTTGCCGATCATGACCACCGGGTCCAGGTGGTGGGCCTCGGCGCGATGGGCCTTGCGTTCGGCGATGGTGAGTTCAATTGCGGGCATGGCCCAATTATCGCCTCGGCCCGGCCCGGGCCGATGAGACAATCGGGGTCTCATGAAGGTCAAGACCAAGAGCAAGCGGGTGAACAAGGCGTGGCTGAACGACCACGTCAATGATCCCTACGTCAAGATGGCGCAGAAGGACGGCTACCGGGCCCGCGCCGCGTACAAGCTCAAGGAGATCGACGAGGCTCTGGGCCTGGTCAAGCCCGGCCAGCTGGTGGTCGACCTGGGCTCCACCCCCGGCGCCTGGAGCCAGTACCTGCGCCGGCGCATGGCGCCCCAGGGGGCGGCCGTGGGCGAGCTCGACGGCACCCTGATCGCCCTGGACATCCTGCCCATGGAGCCGGTCGAGGGCGTGACCTTCCTCCAGGGCGACTTCCGCGAGGACGAGGTCCTGGCCCGCCTGGACGCGGCGGTGGCCGGCCGGCCCGCCGACCTGGTGGTCTCGGACATGGCGCCCAACCTCTCGGGCATCGAGTCCTCGGACGCCGCCCGCATCGCCCACCTGGTCGAACTGGCGGTCGATTTCTCGGTGCGGCACCTGAGGCCCGAGGGCGCCCTGGTGGTCAAGGTGTTCCACGGCAGCGGCTACAGCCAGCTGGTGAAGCTGTTCAAGGAAACCTTCCGGGTGGTCAAGCCGATCAAGCCCAAGGCCTCCCGCGACCGCTCGTCCGAGACCTTCCTGGTCGGCATCGGGCTCAAGAACCCGGGCTGAGGGCCGATTTCTCCAGCGGGGGCGGACGAAATCCGCAGGGGCGCTTCCCCCTATGGCGGGCGTAGCCTTTCCCGATCGGCGTCCGCCTTGAAACCCCTAGAATGGGGCGCATCTGCCGTCCAGGCGCTCGCCAGTCTCTCGTCTGGCACCCGGGCGGCCTGTTTTCATGGTCCGTTTTAGCGGAGACCGATTTGAACAATCAGTGGTTCTCGAAAATCGCGGTGTGGCTGGTGATCGGCCTGGTCCTTTTCACCGTCTTCAAGCAGTTTGACACCCGCGGCGCCGCGGGCGCCAGCGTCATGGGCTACTCCGATTTCCTCGAGGAAGTCCGGGCCAAGCGCATCAAGAACGCGGTCATCCAGGAAGGCCAGGGCGGCACCGAGATCGTGGCCGTCACCACCGACGACCGCAAGGTGCGCACCAACGCCACCTACCTGGACCGCGGCCTGGTCGGCGACCTGATCGCCAACGGCGTCAAGTTCGACGTCAAGCCGCGCGAGGAAGGCTCGCTGCTCATGACC
>CAZCTU010000157.1:0-4397 GCA_964501495.1 uncultured Ramlibacter sp. | reverse complement strand
GCGAGCCCGAAGCCAGCACCACGGCACCGATCAGGCCCAGCACCATCAGCGAGAAGTACTCGGCCGGGCCGAACTTGAAGGCGACTTCGGTCAGGGGCGCGGCGAAGGCCGCCAGGATCAGGGTGCCCACGCAGCCGGCGAAGAACGAGCCCAGGCCAGCGGCGGCGAGCGCCGGGCCGGCACGGCCGTTACGGGCCATCTGGTAGCCGTCGATCACCGTCACCACGGAGGAGGACTCACCGGGCAGGTTGACCAGAATGGCGGTGGTGGAGCCGCCGTACTGGGCGCCGTAGTAGATGCCAGCCAGCATGATCAGCGCCGCCAGCGGGGGCAGCGCATAGGTGGCGGGCAGCAGCATCGCGATGGTCGCCACCGGGCCGATGCCGGGCAGCACACCGATCAGGGTCCCCAGAACGCAGCCGATGAAGGCGTAGATCAGGTTTTGCAGCGTGAACGCCGCACCGAAGCCCAAGGCCAGGTTGTCAAACAGTTCCATGTTGGCTCCGGGTTCAGTTGACGATGAAGGAAGGCCACACCTGGAACTGCAGATTCAGCAGCTTGATGAAGGCCAGGTAGCTCAGGATGGCCAGGACCACCGCCAGGATCGCGATTTCCTTGAGGCGGTAGGTGTCGCCCGCGGCGCTGGCGATGAACACCAGCGCAAAGATCGCGACGATCAGGCCCATGGCCGGCACGCCGATGGACGGCAGGCCGCCCAGCAGCACGCCGAAGGCGAGGTTGGCGCCGATGATGAAGCCCAGGGGCTTCCAGGCGAACGAGCCGATCTTCTCGCCGTCCTCGGTGTCGACCACCAGGGACTCGAAGACGAGGAAGGCGCCGAGCACTGCCAGGATGATCCCCAGCATCAGCGGGAAATAACCGGGGCCCATGCGGGCAGCCTGACCGACGGTATAGCCGGTGGCGCCCCAGGCAAAGGCGCCGCCCACGGCCATGAACATCAGGCCGGCGAAAAAGTCCTTTTGGCTTTTGAGTTTCACGCAGGAACTCCTTTGTGCGTGTTGGTGACCCGGCGATTCTGGGAGGAAAGGTCCGGCCGGCCGATGTGGGTTCCACCTACCCCGCCCCGGGATAACCCCTAGATTTCGAGCCCCTGGGCTTCAGGTCGCCAGGCCGCCCTGGGGCGGCGGCTGCAGCCCGCGCACCCACTTGCGGGCCGGCAGGCGCCAGCGGGTCTCGATCACCCGCGCCCGTTCATCCAGCAGGGCCTTGGGCGGCTGGCCGCTCTGGCGCCGCGCCAGGACCACGGTGTTGCCCTCGCGGGTGGGGCGGAAGCACCAGACGCTGTCGGCGCCGAAGGCGGCGGCGATGTGCGCCAGGCTGCGGTCGAAGCTGGCGTCACGGCCGAAGAGGTTGACCGTCATGCAGCCGTCCTCGGTCAGCAGGCGCCGGCAGCCGGCGTAGAAGTCGGGCGAGTCCAGCACCGGCGCGGCGGCCTCGTGGTCGTACAGGTCCACCTGCAGCGCGTCGATGCGGCCGACCCAGTGCTCGCTGGCCACCACCTCGGCGGCGTCGCCCAGGATGACGGAGAGCTTGGCGTCGTCGGCCGGCAGCTTGAACCAGAGCCGGCAGGCGGCGACCACCTGCGGATTGAGCTCGATGGCGGTGGTCGTCATGCGCAGGGTCTTGCGGCAGGCCTTGGTCAGGGCGGCGGCCCCCAGCCCCAGCTGCATCGCATGGCGGCCCATGACGGAGGTGGGCTCGACGAAGAGCAGCCAGGCCATCATGCGCTGCACGTACTCGAGGTCGATCGCGAACGGGTCCTCCAGGCGCATCGCGCCCTGCACCCAGTCGGTGCCCAGGTGCAGGTAGCGGACGTCGCCGTGGTCGGAGAAGTGGACCTCGGGCAGGGCGGCGGCCTTGGTGCGAGGGGGACGGGCGGAGGATGCGGGAGGACGGCTCACGGGCGGAGATTATCCGGGCCGGGCGCTGCCTCCGATGCCGTCACCTTCGCCACCTTCGTCGCCTTCGCCAGGTCCACCAGCTTCGGGAGCACCCTGCCGGCGTTGCGGGTCGTCGCCTCGGCCAACTCGCCGACGTCCATCTCCCGCAGGCCCGCCAGCATGCGGCCGATGGCGGCCAGCTCCCCGGGCTCGTTGCGGCCCTGGGGCTGCCCCTCGGCGCGGGCCTGCGCGGTCTGGTACAGCCAGTGCGGCGGGATGTCGGGGGCGTCGGTCTCCAGCACCAGGGCCGGGAGCGGCAGCTCGCGCGCCAGACGCCGCACCTGCAGCGCCCGGTCGAAGGTCAGCGTGCCGCCGAAACCCAGGGCGAAGCCGAGGTCGAGAAAGGCATGGGCCTGCTGCGTGCTGCCATTGAAGGCATGGGCGATGCCGCCCACCGGCTGCCGCCGCAGCTCGCGCAGGAGATCATCCGCCGAGCGGCGCACATGCAGGATGACCGGCAGCCCGTGGCGGCGCGCCAGGCGCAGCTGCTCGCGGTAGAAAAACAGCTGGCGTTCGCGGTCCAGCCCCGGCACGAAATGGTCCAGGCCGATCTCGCCCACTGCCACCAGGCGCGGGTCGCCCTGGTAACGGGCCAGGGCCTCGTCGAGCCGGACGAGGTCGTCCTCCCGGGCCTCGGGCGTGCACAGCGGGTGGATGCCCAGGGCATAGGCGTCGCCGAAGCGGTGCGCCAGCTCGCGCGCGCCGTCGAAGTCGGCCGCCCGCACCGCCGGGATGATGCAGTGCCGCACGCCAGCGGCCGCAGCCCGCGCCCGCACCGCGTCCCGGTCGGGCCCGAACTCGGGCGCGTCCAGATGGCAGTGGGTGTCGATCCAGCGCAGGTCGGGCGTGTCGGTGCAGGCCATCGGCCGATGATGCACCAGGCCTGCCACGTGCACGATTTGCCATGCACCCGGCCGGCCACCCCTCAGGCATGCCGATTGCCGGGAATTCGGCGGGCCATCTCCGGTGCCAACTCGGTGCCCACGCTGATGCGCAGCGCGGCGATCCGTGCTACCGTGACCCGGACCAGCCCCGAGGTGTGACGCATGCGAAGGCCTCCCCTTTACAGCAGCAGCCGGCCTGCGCCCCGCGCCAGCCGCCCGACGCCGCGCCCCGAAGCGCCGGCGTCGCCTACCGCCACCGTTGCCGCCACCGCTGCGGCCCCCGATACATCTGCGCCTCCTGCATCCACCGCTGCATCCACCCCCACGGCCGCGCCGCGCAGCCGCCGGCTTCGCTGGCCCACCCAGTACGAATGCCTCTGGATGCTCGTGCTCGCCATGGCCATCGGACTGGCCTGGAGCCTCTCGCAGCAGTCCTTCCAGCGGCGCATCACCCAGCAGGACATCGACGCCGCCGTCCTCAAGACCCTGGAGACGCAGCCCCTGCCCTCCGAGTACGCCAAGGCGTATGACGCCATCCGGCCCTCGGTGGTGCGGGTGGCCGGCTACGTCAAGCGCGAGCGCCTGCAGGCCCTGGCGAGCGGCAAGCCAGGGGCGGGCAAGGGGGGCAAGGGCGACAAGCCGGGGCCCAAGACGCCGCCCCCCTCGGTGGACGAGGACGAGGGCGCGCAGGAGGGCGAGGTGCGCCTGGGCGTGGGCACCGGCGTGGTCATCGTCGACAAGGGCCTGATCCTCACCAACCTGCATGTGGTCTCGGGCGCCGACCGCATCACCGTGACCTTCGCCGACGGGCTGGAGGCCACCGCCTCCGTCGTCAACGTGCAGCCCGAGAACGACCTCGCGGTGCTGCAGGCGCACAAGATTCCCGACGACCTGTTCGCTGCCACCCTGCGCGGCACCGCCGACCTGTTACCCGGCGACAAGGTGATGGCGGTGGGCTTCCCCTTTGGCATCGGCCCCTCGGCCTCGGCCGGCGTCGTCTCGGGCCTGGGCCGGGCCTTCCGCTCGCCCGAAGGCGGAACCGCGATGCGCAACCTGATCCAGTTCGACGCCGCGGCCAACCCCGGCAACTCCGGCGGCCCACTGGTCACCATGGACGGCGCGGTGGTGGGGATCGTGACCGCCATCCTCAACCCGACTCCGGCCCGCACCTTCCTGGGCATCGGCTTCGCCGTCCCGATCGAGAACGCCGCTTCGGCGGTGGGACAGCCGCCCTTCTGATCACTTCCTTCCGAATCCGCAGACCCGACGACATCCACCCGCCTTCACGGAGTACCGCATGAACGAACGCGCCACCGACCCCGCCACCGCCAAGCTCATGGAACAGATTCTCTACGAGGTCAAGCGCGTCGTCGTCGGCCAGGACCGCTTCCTCGAGCGGGTCATGGTGGCGATGCTGGCCGAGGGCCACCTGCTGGTCGAGGGCGTGCCGGGCCTCGCGAAGACGCTCACCGTCAAGACCCTGGCCGCCACGGTGCAGGGTCAGTTCAAGCGCATCCAGTTCACGCCCGACCTGGTGCCGGCCGACCTGGTG
>CAZCTU010000156.1:0-4432 GCA_964501495.1 uncultured Ramlibacter sp. | reverse complement strand
GGCTTGATGAACGCAATGCTTGCGGTGGAAGGCGTTCGTCGAGCGCAAGAGAAGTTTGGAAAGGGCCAGGTCATGACGCCGGCTCAAAGCCGCTGGGGGTATGAGAACCTACAAATAGATACCCAAAGGCTCGTTGAGCTCGGTATTAATGACATCATGCAGCCAATTGCTACTACGTGCAAAGACCATATGGGGCCATCTGCGGCGCGTGCATACACTTGGGATGGTTCAAAGTGGAAGCAAAGCTCTGATTGGTTGAAAACTGATCCGGCAGTGATTGATCCCTTGGTGAAAGCCGCCGCTGATAAGTACAGCGCGGAAAAAAAGCTTGCGCGCAGAGCCGCCTCCGACTGCGCATCTTAAGAACCACTCTGTAGCGTAGCGTGCAGAAAGCCAACCGCAGGGCCCGCTGTCCGGGCTCTGCTCTAGGCCACAGCAGTAAACACCATGAGCTCACCCAGCCCAGTTCTCAACGTCAACGGCATCGAGGTCATCTACAACCACGTGATCCTGGTGCTCAAGGGCGTGTCCCTGCAGGTGCCGGAGGGCGGCATCGTCGCGATCCTCGGCGGCAACGGCGCGGGCAAGACCACCACCCTGCGGGCGGTGTCCAACCTGCTCAAGGGCGAGCGCGGTGAGGTCACCAAGGGCTCGATCGAGCTGCGCGGCGAGCGCATCGAGAACCTGTCGCCGGCCGAACTGGTCAAGCGCGGCGTGGTGCAGGTGATGGAGGGGCGCCACTGCTTCGCCCACCTGACCATCGAGGAAAACCTCATGACGGGCTCCTACACCCGCTCCAGCAAGGCCGAGATCGCGGCCAACCTGGAGAAGGTCTACAACTACTTCCCGCGCCTGAAGACGCGCCGCACCTCGCAGGCGGCCTACACCTCGGGCGGCGAGCAGCAGATGTGCGCCATCGGCCGCGCCATCATGTCCAACCCCAACCTGGTGCTGCTGGACGAGCCCTCCATGGGCCTGGCGCCGCAGATCGTGGAGGAGGTGTTCGAGATCGTGAAGGACCTCAACACCAAGGAGAAGGTCACCTTCCTGCTCGCCGAGCAGAACACCAACATGGCGCTGCGCTACGCCAGCTACGGCTACATCATGGAAAGCGGCCGCATCGTGATGGACGGCCCCGCGCAGGACCTGGCGAGCAACGAGGACGTCAAGGAGTTCTACCTGGGCGTGGGCGGCAGCGAGCGCAAGAGCTTCCGCGACGTCAAGAGCTACAAGCGCCGCAAGCGTTGGCTCGCGTAATCGTCTCCACGCTCTAAGAAAGCCGGCTGCGAGCCGGCTTTCTTATTCCACATTGCCGGCCGCAATGGCCTGCAGGGCCGGCAGGTCCAGCACCTCGATGCTGCCGTAGCCGATGCGGATGATCCCTGTGTCCTGCATCTCGTGCAGGGCGCGGTTGGCGATCTGCCGTGACACGCCGGACAGGCGCCCGATCTCCTCCTGCGAGATCTCCAGCTGGCGCTGCGTGCCCGGGTACAGCGACGGATTGAACAGGCTCGCCAGGCAGTAGGCGACCTGGGCCTTGGTGTCGTTCAGGCGCAGGCTCTGCACCATGGCGATGAAGTGGCCCAGGCGCTCATTGAGCTGGCCGATCAGCCAGGCCTGGAAGGCATTGCTGTCCTGCATCAGCCACTGGAAGGTGCTGCGGGGCATGAAGGCCACGGTGGTGTCACGCAGGGCCACCACGTCATAGGGCCGCAGCTCGCCCTTGATGACGGAGCCCTCGCCGACCCAGGCGCCGGAGGGCACGCCGATGAAGCTGGCGTTCTTGCCGCCTGCCGTGACCGTCTCGACTTTGAGCATGCCTTCCACCACGCCGACCCAGTGCGCCGAGGGCGCGCCGCGCGCGACCACGGTCGCGCCGGCCTCGTAGGAGCGGGTCAGGGTGTCGCGGTGCACCCGCTCGGCCTGTTCGGGCGTGAGCGACTGCATCCAGGCCGAAGCCTCGAGGAAGCGGCGGAGTTTGTCGGAAGGGGTCACGCGGGTCATTTTGCAGCACCCGCTTGCTTGGAACTTTCGCATCCAGCGGGTTAACCCGGATCGGGCCGTCCCTGCAATTGGTGCCGCGCGGACAGTATGCGCAGGGGCAGCACCGTAGATTGGCGGGCATGAACACCCAGAGCTTCGACGACCTCGAGCGCCGCGCCCCGGCCGCTCGCGAAGCCGCCCTGATGGCGGCGCTTTCCGCGCAGGTGGCGCACGCGCAGGCGAGCAGCCCCGCGCAGGCCGAGCGCCTGAAGGGCATCGACGCCAAGGCCGTCAACTCGCGCGAGGCGCTGGCGAAGCTGCCGGTGCTGCGCAAGGGCGAGCTGCTGCAGGCGCAAATCGCGGCACGCGAAGCCGCTGGATCGGCCGGCGGCGACCCCTTCGCCGGTTTCTCGGCGAGCGGCTGGAACGGCCTGCGTTATCCGCGCCCGGCCAAGCGCGTGTTCCAGTCGCCCGGCCCGCTCTATGAGCCGCAGGGTCACCACCCCGACACCTGGCGCATGGGCCGCGCGCTCTTCGCCGCGGGCTTCCGCCAGGGCGACCTGATTCACAACGGCTTCAGCTACCACCTCACGCCAGCCGGCGCGATGATGGAAGAGGGCGCCTTCGCCCTGGGCTGCGCGGTCTTCCCCGGTGGCATCGGCAACACCGAGCTGCAGTTGCAGGCGATGGTCGACCTGCGTCCGCAGGGCTATGCGGGCACCCCCAGCTTCCTCAAGATCGTGCTCGAGGCCGCGCAGGCCAAGGGCGTGAAGATTCCGTCGCTCACCAAGGCGCTTTTCAGCGGCGAGGCCTTCCCGCCTTCGCTGCGTGACTGGTTCCTGGAGCGCGGCGTCACCGGCTACCAGTGCTATGCCACCGCCGATGTCGGCCTCATCGCCTACGAGACCGAGGCGCGCCAGGGCCTGGTGGTGGACGAGGACGTCATTCTCGAGATCGTCACCCCCGGCACCGGCGACCCGGTGGCTGAGGGCGAGGTGGGCGAGGTGGTGGTCACCGTGCTCGACCCCGACTACCCCCTGATCCGTTTCGGCACCGGCGACCTGAGCGCGGTGCTGCCCGGTCAATGCCCCACCGGCCGCACCGCCACCCGCATCAAGGGCTGGATGGGGCGCGCCGACCAGACCACCAAGATCCGCGGCATGTTCGTGCACCCCTCGCAGGTGGCCGAGATCGTCAAGCGCCACCCCGGCGTGCAGCGCGCCCGGCTGGTGGTGGAGGGCACCATCGCCGACGAGCGCATGGTGCTGTACGCCGAATGCGCGGACGTGGGCGACACCCTGGCCCAGGCCATGGTCGCCACCGTGCGCGACGTCACCAAGCTGCGCGGCGAGGTGCACCTGGTCGCGCCGGGCAGCCTGCCGGCCGATGGCAAGGTGATCGAGGACAAGCGAAAGTACGACTGAGGCGGCAGCGGGGCGGGTGCAGTTCGCTGACGGAAGAAAACACCATGAAAATCGAACATGGCATGTTCAATTTCCATGGTGTTTCAGCCCCGGAGGGCCTTGGATCGATTGTCGTAATTGAGGCGGATTGGCCTCTCCGAGCGATTTGACGTCACACCACCTGGCCGGTGGGTGCCAGCTCGATTCGCATTCAACGGTTCAAGCGGTGAAAGATCCTATAGTCGCTGATGGCTGAAGAATTTCATCGAATCAAGTTGGGCCTAAATCAGGCGATTGAGCACGCGCTGGCGCAGGGTCGTTCGCGCGAGCATGAGGCCCCTGCTCGTATGCATGAAGCCTTGTGTCGCCTGCCCCTCGTGGCAATCCTTCGTGGGGTCCGTCCAGCCGAAGCGGCCGACATCGGCAGGTCCCTCTACGACGCCGGCTTTCGCGTCATCGAGGTGCCGCTCAACTCCCCTGAACCTCTGACCAGCATCGCGGCCTTGCGCGAGGCCTTGCCCGCCGATGCGGTGCTAGGCGCGGGCACGGTGCTGACGCGGGAGACGGTGGGCAAAGTGCGCGAAGCCGGCGGTGAGTTGATCGTCATGCCGCATGCGGATACCGCCGTGATCCGCGAGGCCAAGGCCCAGGGCCTGGCCTGCGTGCCCGGCATCGCCACGCCGACCGAGGCCTTCGCCGCCCTGGCGGCGGGCGCCGACGCGCTCAAGCTCTTTCCCGCCGAGCTCGTGACGCCCGTGGTCCTCAAGGCCATGCGGGCGGTTCTGCCCGGTGAGGTGGCGCTGCTGCCGGTGGGTGGCATCACTCCCGAGCGAATGGCCGACTACCGCGCCGCCGGCGCGACCGGCTTTGGCCTGGGATCCGCGCTCTATGCGCCGGGCATGTCGGCCGCCGAGGTGGCGACGCGGGCCGCGCGGTTCGTGCAGGCCTGGCGCGCGTTCACTCCACCGACTTGACCATGTCCTCGACGACTTTCTTGGCGTCGCCAAAGACCATCATGGTCTTGTCCATGTAGAAGAGTTCGTTGT
>CAZCTU010000155.1:0-4434 GCA_964501495.1 uncultured Ramlibacter sp. | reverse complement strand
GCGCTTGCATGGCATGCAAGAGGTCATCGGTTCGATCCCGTTTACCTCCACCAGTGTCCTGCCTCGTTGGGTCGTGTGAAGCGATCGCACGACGTCTCGTCCAGGTTTGACCCTATCGTCTAGAGGCCTAGGACATTACCCTTTCACGGTAAGTACCGGGGTTCGAATCCCCGTAGGGTCGCCAAGTTTGGCTGCACTTGACCTGCGCTTGCAGGGCGAAGCAGCTCCGACGCGGAGTGGTAGTTCAGTCGGTTAGAATACCGGCCTGTCACGCCGGGGGTCGCGGGTTCGAGTCCCGTCCACTCCGCCAGAAGATTCAAGAAAACGCGCCGCAAGGCGCGTTTTTCATTGGCGAACGCGCTTCATTGGCAGACGCGCCGACCGGGCGCGTTTTCCATCTCCGGCGCGGCTTTCAGGGGCGCTTGCGCCGCAGTTCGTCCCCATCCTCCGCCCGCAGCCGGCTGAAGCTCGGCACGCAGGTGGCGATCAGCAGGGCGATGGCGGTGAACACCGGCGGAAAGTCCGCCGCAGTGAGCGGCGCGCCGGGCCCGGCGCGCCAGAGGCTGGACAGCGACAGCAGGCCCGCGCCGAGCGTGACGCCGAACATCAGCGAGAGCTGCTGCACCATCGTGGCGGTGGTGCTGGCATGGCCGGCCTCTTCGCGCGCCACCGCGCTGAAGCCCAGGCTGCTCAAGGTGACCATGGACAGCGCGGTGCACACGCCCCCCAGCAGCATGAGCACGAACATGGCGGCCACCGGCGTGTCGGCCCGCAGGAAGCCGTAGCCCAGGCAGCAGGCCGCGCCACAGGCGGCCGCGGCCATGAGGAAGCTGCGGATGCCGACCCGCGCCAGGAACCATTGCAGGATGCCCCGGCTGCCCAGCGAACCGACGGCCCCGGCCACCGTGAGCAGGCCCGACTGCATGGGCGTGAGGCCGAAACCCGCCTGCATCAGGAGCGGCAGCAGGAAGGGGATGGCGCCGATGGCAATGCGCAGCGGAATCGCGCCGATGTTGGCGATGAAGAAGGTGCGGTGCCGCAGCACCCGCAGGTCCACCAGCGGCTCGGCGACCGCGAAGGCATGGCGGCGGTAGGCCAGGAGCGGCGCCAGGCCCGCGACGCCGAGCAGGACCAGGGCCCAGGCGGGCAGCAGGCCCTTCATGCCGACCTCGAGCAGGGCGGTGAGGCTGGTCAGGCCCAGGGCCAGGAGCAGGAAGCCGCGGTGGTCGAAGGCGCTGCCCTTGTCGGGCGAGGGCTGGCCGCCGTCGGCCGGCAGCAGGCGCCACAGCAGCAGCAGGCCCAGCCCGCCAATGGGCAGGTTGACCAGGAAGACGCCGTTCCAGCCAAACCAGGTGACCAGGGCGCCGCCGGCCAGCGGCCCCAGCATGCGCGCCAGGGTGCCGGGAATGGTGAACCAGACCATGGCCTCGACCATGTCGCCGGCAGACACGTGCCGCAGCAGCAGCATGCGGCTGGCGGGCAGCATCAGCGCGCCGGCCGCGCCCTGGGCCAGGCGCAGGACCACCAGGGCGCCCAGGTGCGGCGCGAAGCCGCAGAGGGCGCCGCTGACGCTGAACAGGGCCACTGCGCCAAGGAAGACGCGCCGCGGGCCCCAGCGGTCGGCGGCCCAGCCGGAGAGGGGCAGGCACAGGGACAGCCCCAGCAGGTAGCAGGTGATGGCCAGATTGAGGTGCAGCACCGGCACCTGCAGCGCCCCCGCCATCGTGGGCAGGGCGGTGGCCAGCATGGTGCTGTCCATATTGCTCTGGAACAGCGGCCAGGCCACCACCAGGGCGAGCAGGCGGGTCGGGTTCATCGGCAGGGGCAGGGCGCCAGGGCGGCCGGTCCTCGGGCGAGGCCCAGGCCCAGGCCATTCGCTGCGGTCACGGCAGGTAGCCCTCGCAGGTGGCCAGGAAGTCCTCCAGGCCCGGCTGCTGGATGCCCTCTTCATACAGCAGGTCGGCCACCGCGGGCGCGGCCGCGCGGGCGGCGCGGGCGTCGACGAACAAGAGGCGCGAGCGCCGGGCCAGCACGTCTTCCACCTTGCGCGCGAACTCGTGGCGCACCGCGAAGCGCACCCGCTGCTCGGACAGGCCTGGCGCGAGCAGGCGGTCCGCGCCGGGGATGCCCCCGCGCAGCAGGCTGTCGTCACGCTCCAGACGCAGATGCTCAGTGCTGCGATCGACCCGCCAGTCGCGGCCGGGGGGAATGCGGTCCTCGCCGATGCAGTGGGCCAGCACGTCGCGCGCCATCGCGCGGTAGGTGGTCCACTTGCCGCCGGCCACGCAGACCAGGCCCGAGGGCTCGGTCCAGACCGCGTGCTCGCGGCTGATGCGCGCGGTGCCGCCCTTGCTGCGGGGCGGGTTCACCAGCGGGCGCAGGCCGGCCCAGGCGCTCTTCACGTCGGCGCGGGTCGGGGCCTTGGCCAGGTAGCGGCCGGCCTCGGCCAGGATGAAGTCGATTTCCTCCGCCATCGGGCGGGGCTCGGTGGGCAGGTCGTCCCGCGGCTGCTCGGTGGTGCCCAGGAGCGTCTGGCCCTCCCAGGGCACGACGAACAGCACCCGGCCGTCGCGGGTGCGGGGCACCAGCAGGGCCTCGTCCGAGGGCCAGAACGAGCGGTCCACCACCAGGTGGCTGCCCTGGCTCACCTGCAGGCGCGGCGCGCCGTCGGCGTCGCCCGCGGCGAGCTGGCGCAGACCGTCGACCCACACGCCGGCGGCATTGACCACGCAGCGCGCCTGCACCTCGCACTCGGCACCCGTCTCGGTGTCGGTGCCGCGCAGGCCGGTGACGCGTCCTTCTTCATGCAGGAAGCCGTCGACGCGGAAGTGGTTCAGGGTGAGCGCGCCCAGGCGGCTGGCGCTGCGGGCCAGGGCCACCGCGAGCTGGGCGTCGTCGAACTGCGCGTCCCAGTAGCGGACGCCGCCCTTGAGGCGCTCGGCCTGCACCTGGGGCAGGGCCGCGAGCACCTGCTTGCGCGAGAGCCGGCGGGTGGGGCCGAGGCTGCGGCGGCCGGCCAGGCGCGCATAGACCTTCAGGCCCAGGCCCAGGGTGACCAGATCCCACCAGCGGTAGGCGGGCACCACGAAGGGCAGGGGACGGGAGAGGGAGGGCGCATTCTCGAGGACCACCGCGCGTTCGTGCAGCGCCTCGCGCACCAGGGACAGCTGGCCCTGGGCCAGGTAGCGCACGCCGCCATGCAGCAGCTTGGTGGCGCGGGAGGAACTGCCCTTGGCGAAGTCCTCCGCCTCCAGCACCACCACCTTCAGCCCGCGCAGGGCGGCGTCGACCGCCACCCCCAGCCCGGTGGCGCCGCCGCCGATGACGGCCAGGTCCCACAGCGGCTCGGACTTGAGGCGGGCCACCAGCGTGGCCCGGTCGACTCGGGAATGATCGTTCTCGCTCACCAGGGAAGTATCGCAGGGGCGAGTGATGGCCCCTGTCGCGGGCGATGCGTCGGCCGGAAGTTCTACTCGTGTGCTCAGTCGCGGGCCCAGTCCCTGGCCCGCGCCACCGCCTCCTGCCAGCGCGCCAGGCGCGCCCGCCGTGCGCCTTCCGCCAGGCGCGGCTCGAAGCGGCTGTCCACCTGCCAGCGCTCGGCGATCTCGCCGGCATCTGTCCACAGGCCCACCGCCAGGCCCGCCAGCATCGCGGCGCCCAGGGCGGTGGTCTCGGTCTGGCGCGGACGCACCACCGGCACGCCCAGCACGTCGGCCTGCATCTGCATCAGGAGGTCGTTGCGGCTGGCGCCGCCGTCCACCCGCAGCTCGGTGAGGGCCAGGCCCGCGTCGGCCGCCATGGCGCCGAAGACGTCGGCCGTCTGCAGGGCGATGGCCTCCAGCGCCGCGCGGGCGATGTGGGCGCGGGTGGTGCCGCGGGTCATGCCGACCAGGGTGCCGCGCGCATGGCCGTCCCACCAGGGCGTGCCCAGGCCGGCGAAGGCGGGGACCAGGAAGCAGTCGCCGGTGTCCGGCACGCTGGCGGCCAGGGCCTCGACCTCGGCAGCGCTCTGGATGATCTGCAGCCCGTCACGCAGCCACTGCACGGTGGCGCCGGCCATGAAGACTGAGCCCTCGAGGCAGTAGGCGGGCCGGGCCGGGTCGGTGTCGCCCTGCCAGCCGACGGTGGTGAGGAGCCGGTGGCGGCTCTCCACCGGCCGGGTGCCGGTGTGCATGAGCATGAAGCAGCCGGTGCCGTAGGTGTTCTTGGCCATGCCCGGGGCGAAGCAGGCCTGGCCGAAGGTGGCGGCCTGCTGGTCGCCGGCGACCCCGGCGATCGGCAGCGCCTCGCCGAAGAGGGCGGGGTCGGTGACGCCGAAGAGGCCGCTGGAGGGCAGCACCTGCGGCAGCACCGCGCGCGGAACGCCCAGGAGCGCGAGCATGTCCGCGTCCCAGTCCAGGGTGTGAAGGTTGAACAGCATCGTCCGCGAGGCGT
>CAZCTU010000154.1:0-4445 GCA_964501495.1 uncultured Ramlibacter sp. | reverse complement strand
CCACCATGGCCATGGCGTTCCAGCGCATGTAGGCGCGCAGGCGCTCCTCGATCTCGAGGTTGCCCGGGCAGCGGGCCTCGTCCTCGGGTTCGATGGTGTTGACGTAGGCGGTGTTGGCGGAGAAAGGCAGGTCGATGCCTTGCTGGCGCGCCTGCTCGAGCAGCTGCTCGATGAGGAAGTGGCCGCGCTCACGGCCCTCGGTCGCGATGACCGCCGACAGGGCGTCGAGCCACTCGCGCGTTTCCTGGGAATCGGGGTCGTTGGAGGCGGAGCCGAACAGGTGGTCGGGCTGAGCTGACATTGTCTTGTCTCCTCGTTGGCAGCTTGGTTTGTATGACGCGGGATCGCCGCGGTGGCCGGAGTGTGTCACAGATTCCTGAAATTTCAAATAGCGCCAGAGCATTTCATATAGCAATATTTTTATGCGGCAATGCAGCATTCATGCGGGCTGCAGGCCGGTGCCGGTCGCCGCCTACACTCGCCCCCAGCATGCAGGACGCTCTCCCCTCTTCCGATCCCCAGGACACCGAACCGCCGGCGCCCTGGCTGCGGCGCTGGTGGCGCCGACAGTCGGCCGCCAGACAGGACCGCTACGCGATGCTCGCGCCCCTGGTGGCGGTGGCCTTCTTCCTGGCCGCCATCGTGGCGGCCTTCTCCTACCTGCGGCTGGAGGAAAAGGAGCGCGAGACCGAGGCGATCAAGCGGGACGTCGAATATTCCCAGCAACGCATGCGCCTGCGGCTCCTGGAGCGGCAGGAGCAGCTGATGCACCTCGCCCAGCAGCTCACCACGAGAGAGGTCGACCCCGACGAATTCCCCGGTCGGGCCGAGGCCCTGGTGCTGCAGTTCCCCGAGATGCAGACCCTCAGCTGGGTTGACGAACGCGGGCGCATCAGGGCCAGCCACTCCGCGCCCAGCCTGGTGTCCCTCGCGCCGCGCCTGCCGGGCGAACCCCTGCGCGGCACCGAGGCCGAGGCCATGTTCGGCGTCGCCAAGGAACTGATGCAGCCGGTCTACTCCCAGCCCGCCGCGGGCACCGAGAACGGTGGCCTGCTGCAGCTGCACATTCCGCTGGGGGACCGCCCGCGCTTTGCCGGCGTCCTGCTCGCCGAATACTCGATCGACAGCGTGCTGCGCTATGCGGTGCCACCGGAGGTCTCGGCCAAGTACGCAGTCGCCCTGCTTGACTCCCACAGCCAGCTCCTGGCTGGGTCCTCCGTCACGCCGCGGATGGCGGCGCGCCTCCTGCCCTGGCTGGACGACGGCATCAACGCCTACGAGGTGCCGGTCTCGCCGGTGGGCAATGGCCTGGTACTGCGGGCCCAGGCCTGGCGCACCTCGCAGGGCCTGGTGGGCACCGGTCTGTTCTGGCTGGTGCTGGCCCTGTCCGGCCTCACCGCCTGGATGCTGATCGGCAACTGGCGCCACACCCGCCGGCGCATGCAGGCCCAGCGCGCGCTGCTCGAAGAAACGAGCTTCCGCCGCGCGATGGAAAACTCCATGCTCACCGGCATGCGGGCCCTGGACCTCCAGGGCCGCATCACCTATGTGAACCCGGCCTTCTGCCAGATGACCGGCTGGAACGAGAAGGAACTGGTCGGCCTGCTGCCCCCCTTCCCCTACTGGCCCGAGGCCGACCGCGAACTGCTCACCGCCCGCCTGGACGACGAACTCCAGGGCCGGACCATCGCCGGCGGCTTCCAGGTCCGCGTCAAGCGCAAGAACGGCAGCCTGTTCGACGCCCGCATGTACGTCTCGCCCCTGGTCGACTCGAGCGGCCGGCAGACCGGCTGGATGACGTCGATGACGGACATCACCGAGCCCAATCGCATCCGCGCCCAGCTTGAGGCGGCTCACCAGCGCTTCACCACCGTGATGGAGGCCCTGGACGCGGCGGTCTCGGTGGCGCCCCTGGGAAGCGAGGAGCTCCTGTTCGCGAACAAGCTGTACCGGCTTTGGTTCGGCGCGGTGAGCCGCGGCCACCTGGCGCTGGTCACCGAGGGGGGCCGGGCGGCCCCTGCGGGCGTCGCGCCCGCGGGCGAGGCCGCCGACACGGTGGACACCCTGGCCGGCCTGCCGACCGACTCGCTCGAAAGCGCAGGCTCGGAGAGCGCCGAGGTCTTCGTCGCCGAACTGGACAAGTGGCTCGAGGTCCGCACCCGCTACCTGACCTGGGTGGACGGACGTCTGGCGCAGATGGTCATCGCCACCGACATCACCGCACGTCGTCGTGCGGAGGAACTGGCGGCGGCGCAGGCGGAGCGGGCCCAGACCGCGAGCCGCCTGATCACCATGGGCGAAATGGCTTCGAGCGTGGCCCACGAACTGAACCAGCCGCTCACCGCCATCAGCAACTACTGCAACGGGATGGTGTCCCGCATCAGGGGCAAGCAGATCGAGGAGGCCGACCTGCTCGCGGCGCTGGAGAAGACCGCCAGGCAGGCGCAGCGGGCCGGCCAGATCATCCAGCGCATTCGCAGCTTCGTGAAGCGCAGCGAGCCCAATCGCACCCCCTCGGACGTGGCCACCATGGTGAGCGAAGCGGTCGAACTGGCCGAGATCGAACTGCGGCGGCACCAGGTGCGCCTGTCGCACTACGTCGCGGCCCGCCTGCCGCAACTGCTGGTCGACCCGATCCTGATCGAGCAGGTGCTGGTCAACCTGCTGAAGAACGCGGCCGAGTCCATCAACGCCGCCAACCGCGCGCCGGGCCAGCGCAACGTCGAACTGCGGGTGGTGCGCCAGGTCCAGGAGGGCCAGGCCGGGGTGCAGTTCACCGTGCGCGACTCGGGCCGCGGCCTCGCCCCCGAGGTGCTCGAGCGCCTGTTCGAGGCCTTCTTCTCCACCAAGGCCGAGGGCATGGGCATCGGCCTCAACCTGTGCCGCTCCATCGTCGAGTCCCACCAGGGAAGGATGGAGGCACAGAACATCTACAATGGGCCGGATATCGCGGGTTGCGTCTTTTCCTTCTGGATACCGGAACCCGGCGCAGCCCACGACACCAGCGACAAAAGCACGGGAGTGACAGCATGAGCCTGATTCCGAAACGGGGCACCGTCTACGTGGTCGACGACGACGAGGCCGTCCGTGACTCGGTCCAGTGGCTCCTCGAGGGCAAGGACTACCGGGTCCGCTGCTTCGAATCGGCCGAGGCCTTCCTCTCCCGCTACGACCCGCGCGAGGTCGCCTGCCTGATCGTCGACATCCGCATGGGTGGCATGACGGGGCTGGAGCTCCAGGACAAGCTGCTCGAGCGCCGATCTCCCCTTCCCATCGTCTTCATCACCGGCCACGGCGACGTGCCGATGGCGGTCAACACGATGAAGAAGGGCGCGATGGACTTCATTCAAAAGCCCTTCAAGGAAGACGAGCTCCTGGGCCTGGTCGAGCGCATGCTCGAGCACGCCAAGTCGGCCTTCGCCGACCACCAGAGCGCCGCCAGCCGCGACGCCCTGCTCGCCAAGCTCACCTCGCGCGAGGGCCAGGTGCTCGAGCGCATCGTCGCCGGCCGCCTGAACAAGCAGATCGCCGACGACCTGGGCATCAGCATCAAGACGGTGGAGGCGCACCGCGCCAACATCATGGAAAAGCTCAACGCGAACACCGTGGCCGATCTGCTCAAGATCGCCCTGGGCCAGGTGCCCGCCAAGGCCTGAGGCCTCCCGGTCCAACCGCACACCCCTTTCCTCCCATCCACGCCAGCACGCCCGCATCCGCGGGCGGCTTTCTTTCCGAGGCCCCCATGACCGCCCAGCTGATCGACGGCAACGCTCTCTCCCAGCAAATCCGCGCCGAAGTGGCGCACCGCACCCAGGCCCTCAAGGCCCGGGGCGTGGCGCCCAAGCTCCACATCATCCTGGTCGGCGAAGACCCGGCCAGCCAGGTCTACACCAAGCACAAGGTCAAGGACAGCACCGAGACCGGCCTGGCCGCCACCCTCGAGACCTACCCCGCCGACATGACCGAGGCTGCGCTGCTGGAGCGGATCCACGCGCTCAACGCAGACGCCAGCGTCCACGGCATCCTGGTGCAGCTGCCCCTGCCCCGGCACATGGACGCGCAGAAGGTCATCGAGACCATCTCGCCGGCCAAGGACGTCGACGGCTTCCACGTGGCGAGCGCCGGCGCGCTGATGGTCGGCCAGCCCGGCTTCTGGCCCTGCACGCCCTATGGCTGCATGAAGATGCTGGAGTCGATCGGCTACGACCTGCGCGGCAAGCACGCGGTGGTCATCGGCCGCAGCAACATCGTGGGCAAGCCGATGGCCCTGATGCTTTTGCAGAAGAACGCCACCGTGACCATCTGCCACAGCGCCACCGCCGACCTGGCCGCCCTCACCCGGCAGGCCGATGTGGTGGTCGCGGCGGTCGGCAAGCGCAACGTGCTCACCGCCGACATGGTCAAGCCCGGCGCGGTGGTGATCGACGTGGGCATGAACCGCAACG
>CAZCTU010000153.1:1897-4448 GCA_964501495.1 uncultured Ramlibacter sp. | reverse complement strand
AGGACCTGGAGGTGTCGATCGCGATCAAGCCGACCAGCTCCATCATCAGCCCGCGCACGTCCATCGACATCGAGGGCCAGCCCCTGGACGTGGTCACCAAGGGCCGCCATGACCCCTGCGTCGGCATCCGCGCCACCCCCATCGCCGAGGCCATGCTGGCCCTGGTGGTGATGGACCACGCCCTGCGCCATCGCGCGCAGAACGCCGACGTGCGACCGCCGCTGCCGGCCATCCCAGGCCAGGCCTGATGTCCGGGCGATCGCTGGGGCCCCTCATCCCCTTCGCTGCGCTCTCTGGTGCGTACTTCGCGCACATCGGCTTCTTCAACCCCTACCTCACGCTCTGGCTCAAGGACCTGGGCCTGCCGCTGGCGGTGATCAGCCTGCTGGCCGCGGTGCAGCCCTTCACACGGGTCTTCGCGCCCTACATCTGGGGCCTGATCAGCGACCGCAGCGGCGAGCGGGTGCGCCTGCTTCGCTACAGCGCGGTCGCCGCCCTGGTGGTGTCGACGGGCCTCCTGTGGGACGGCGGCGCCTGGTGGGTGGGCGCGGTGCTCC
The DNA here is from genome assembly GCA_964501495.1 of uncultured Ramlibacter sp. Taxonomy (GTDB): domain Bacteria; phylum Pseudomonadota; class Gammaproteobacteria; order Burkholderiales; family Burkholderiaceae_C; genus Ramlibacter. The sequence continues at coordinate 3,891 of CAZCTU010000153.1, read as the reverse complement.
TGGTCCTCTTCATCCACACCAGTTCGATGATGGGCCTGACCGAGGCCGCCATGGCCCATGTGGTGGCCGGCGACTGGGGCCGCTACGGGCGGGTGCGCCTGTGGGGGTCGGCGGGCTTTCTGGTCACCGTGTTCATCGCCGGCGCCTGGTTCGAGCGCTTCGGCATGCACCACTTCCCGGGCTGGGCGGTGGGCACGCTGGCGATCGTCGCCGCCTGCAGCTTCTGGCTCCCCAACCTGCATGACAAGCCGGCCGCGGGCGAGACGACCCACGAGCCGGTCATGCCGGTGCTGCGACAGCCGGTGGTCGCCTGGTTCTTCGTCTCCCTCTTCTTCCACGTGATGGCGCACATGGCCATCTACGCCTACTTCTCGCTCTTTCTCGACGAACGCGGCTACGGCAAGGGCGCGATCGGCGCGCTGTGGGCGATCTCGGTGGTGGCGGAGATCGCCTGGTTCTTCTGGCAGGGCCGCTTCATCGCGCGCCGGTCCATGTCCTGGTGGCTGCTGGCCTGTGGCTGGGCCACCGTGGTCCGCATGGCCATGACCGGCTCCCTGGCCGACTGGTGGCCCGCCCTGGTGCTGGGGCAGCTGCTGCATGCCTTCACCTTCGCCGGACACCACACCGCCTGCGTGGCGATGGTGACCCACCATTTCCCCGGCCGCCTGCGTGGCCGCGGCCAGGCCCTGTTCACCGTGACCGGTTATGGCCTGGGCGGCGTGGTGGGCGTGCTGGCGGGCGGCAGCCTGGTGCATGCCATCGGCTACCACGGCCTGTTCGCTGCCGCCACCGTGCTGGCGCTGGCCGGCACCGCCAGCGCCTGGCGGGTCCGGGTGCTGGAAGGACGGCTGTGACCGTGCTGCTGGTCAAGGTCAAGCCCAACGCGCGCCAGAGCGTGCTGGCGCCGCCGGAGAAAGAGGGCGAGCCCTGGCAGGCGCAGCTGAAGTCACCGCCGGTGGATGGCAAGGCCAACGAGGAACTGGTCGCCCTGGTGGCCCGGCATTTCGGCTGCGGCCGCAGCGCGGTGCGGATCAAGACCGGGGCCGGCGCCCGGATCAAGCGGGTGGAATTGGACCTGGGATAGGCCCCGGGGCGCCTCAGCGCGTGTGGGTGGCGGCCGGCGACGAGGTCTGCGATGTCGATGAAGCGGCCGCCTGCGGGCCGATCGTGGCGCTGGGGGTGGCGGCAGGCGCCCGCGCTTCCCGCAGCGCCCGCGCCAGCTCGATCACCGCCATCGCGTAGTAGCTGGACTGGTTGTAGCGGGTGATGGTGTAGAAGTTCTCGGTGCCCGCCACGTAGCTGTTCGGGGCGTCGCCGTTCTGCAATTCGACCAGGGCCAGCGGCCCGGCGTGCGCCTGGGCCGGGCCCTCCAGCACCGCGCCCAGCTGCTGGAAGCGGGCCGTGGTGAAAGTGGGCAGGATGTCGGGCGCGAGCAGGGTGTCCATGTCGGCCCGGCTGGCGTCGAAGGCCACCGGGTAGTGGGTAGGCAGGCCCGCCTGCCAGCCATGGGCCTTGAAGTAATTGGCCACCGAGCCGATCGCGTCCACCGCGCTGCGGCGCAGGTCGACGCGCCCGTCGCCGTCGAAGTCCACCCCCCAGCGGACCCAGCTCGAGGGCATGAACTGCGGCAGGCCGATGGCGCCGGCGAAGCTGCCCAGGGGCACTTGCGGGTCGCCGCCGTTCTTCGCCGCCAGCGCCAGGAACTGCTCGAGCTCGCCGCGGAAGAAGGTGACCCGCTCCGCCAGGCGCGGGTGCTCGGGCGGATGGTCGAAGGACAGGGTGGCCAGGGCGTCGAGCACGCGGAGCTGGCCCATGTGCTGACCATAGAAGGTCTCGACGCCGATGATGCCGGCGACGATGTCGGCCGGCACGCCATACTCCTTCTCGGCCCGCGCGAGCGCCGCCCGGTTGTCCTCCATGAAGCGCAGGCCGGCGCCGATGCGCCGCTCGTCGATGAAGCGCGCCCGGTAGGCCGCCCAGTTCTTGCGCGTGCC
>CAZCTU010000153.1:0-1797 GCA_964501495.1 uncultured Ramlibacter sp. | reverse complement strand
CCGAGAGGCTGATCAGCCCGCCAGAAGAGCCTTGAAGAAGGACGCCAGAGGATGACCGCGAACGCCACCGGGTACTACACCCATGCAGACTGCCGACGCCACGACATGGGCGAGGGCCACCCCGAGTGTCCCCAGCGGCTGGATGCGATCGAGGACCGCCTCCTGATCACCGGCGTGGGCGACGCGCTCGATCGCCGCGAGGCGCCGCCCGCCGCCCTGAGCGACCTGGCCCTGGCGCACGACCGCATGCACCTGGCGGCCCTGCAGGGCCTGGAGGACCAGCTCGCCGAGCAGATCGAGGCGGGCGGACCGGCCCACATCCACATCGACGCCGACACCTCGATGAACCGCCACACCTGGGAGGCGGCCCGGCGCGCGGCGGGCGCGGCCATCGCCGCCACCGACGCGGTGATCGCCGGCGAACTCGAGAACGCCTTCTGCGCGATCCGCCCGCCCGGTCACCATGCCGAGCGCAAGCAGGCCATGGGTTTCTGCTTCATCAACAACGTCGCCGTGGCCGCGCGCCATGCGCTGGAGCGCCATGGCCTCTCGCGGGTGGCGGTGATCGACTTCGACGTGCACCACGGCAACGGCACCGAGGACATCCTGGCCGGCGACCCGCGGGTGCTGATGGTGAGCTTCTTCCAGGACCAGCTCTATCCCTTCAGCGGCAACGTGCCCAAGGGCGACAACATGCTCAATGTGCCGGTGCCGGCCTACACCAAGGGCATGGACCTGCGCGAGCTGCTGGAGCAGACCTGGTTCCCGCGCCTGGAGGCCTTCAGGCCCGAGATGATCTTCATCAGCGCCGGCTTCGACGCCCACCGCGAGGACGACCTGGGCCAGCTGGGGCTGGTGGAACAGGACTACGCCTGGATCACCCACCGCATCCGCGACGTGGCCCGCAAGCACGCCGGGGGCCGCATCGTCTCCTGCCTGGAGGGCGGCTACCACCTGGGCGCGCTGGCCCGCAGCGTCGAGGCCCACCTGCGGGTGCTGGCCGACCTGTGAACACGAACGAAAAGAACGCATGACCGAATTCGACGCGCTGCTCGAGGGCCTGTCCCACCCCACCGTGCTCTGGGAGGCCGGCGTGCTGGTCCTGGCGCTGGCGCTGGCCTATGCGGCCTGCAGCCTCGCGGGCCGGCGGGCCGGCGCCGAGTCGGTCTGGTTCGGCCGCAGCATCGTCGACGGGCTGCTGTTCCCGGTGCTGTCCCTGGCCCTGGTCTATGCCGGCGCGCTGGCGCTGGGCGTGTCCTTCGGCCGCGGCCATGCGGTGCTGCTGCACAAGGTCGCGGTGCCGGTGCTGCTGTCGCTGGCCGGCATCCGGCTGCTGGCGCGTGTGCTGACCGTGGTCTTTCCGGCGTGGCGGGGCGCGCGCCTGATCGAGCAGGTGTTCTCCTGGGTCGCCTGGCTGGTGGTGGTGGCCTGGATCACCGGCCTGTGGCCCGCGGTGGCCGATGCGCTCGACGCGATCCATCTTCCCTTTGGCAAGTCCAAGCTGAGCCTCCTGAGTTTGGGTGAGGGCCTGCTCTCGGCCGGCCTGGTCCTGGTGCTGGCCCTGTGGCTGTCGGCGGTGCTCGAGCGGCGGGTGCTGCAGCAGGCGGTGCATGACCTGTCGCTGCGCAAGGTGGCGGCCAATGCGATCCGTGCCGGCCTGCTCACGCTGGGCCTGCTGGTCGCCCTGTCGGCGGTGGGGGTGGACCTCACCGCGCTGTCGGTCCTGGGCGGCGCGCTGGGCGTGGGCCTGGGCTTTGGCCTGCAGAAGCTCGCGGCCAACTACGTGAGCGGCTTCGT
>CAZCTU010000152.1:0-4455 GCA_964501495.1 uncultured Ramlibacter sp. | reverse complement strand
GTAGTGGCGCAGGCGGTGCAGCGAGTAGTCGATGCGCGCCGCCGGAAACAGCGACAGCGGCTTGGCCTCGCCGGGCTGCGGCGCGCGGGTGCCGTTGGCGATGCCGTCGTCCATCGCGGTCAGGTCGGGCAGGTCGAACAGCTCCCGCATCAGCGCGCGCCGCTCGGCGCTCAGCTGCCCCTCCACATGGTCACCCTCGGCGAAGGAGAAGTGCACCGGGATCGGCTCGTGGCTGGTGCCCACCTCCAGGCTCACCCCGTGGTTGCGGCGCAGGAGGCGGAACTGCTCGAGGAGGTAGGCCTCGTACAGATCGGGCCGGGTGAGCGTGGTCTCGTAGCGCCCGGGGCTGGGGGCGAAGCCGTAGGACAGGCCCTGCGCCTCGGGCTGGCCCTCGGTGGCCGCAGGCCGCAGGCCGGTGGTCACGTCGATGCGCACATAGGGGTAGCAGGCCCGCACCCGTCCGGGCAGCGTCTCGCCGGCGGCGAAGCGCTGCACCGCCTCGCGCAGGTGCCCGACCTGCTGGCTGTAGATGCGCCGCACCTGGGCCAGGGCCTGCGCCGGGTCGTCATGCTGGGTGGGGGCGATGAAGGACGGGGTGGAAGGCATGGTTCATTGTGCTCCTCGCGGTCCGGCAGTTCTCACAGGCACAACCCTGCCCGCCGGCCCGGATGCGGCCAGACTCCGGCCCGGCCCGCATCCGCTCGCCTGGACCGCTGCCCAGCCCTGCTGTCGGGGCAAGTCCTACAGAGCGTGACGTCCGTGCCCGACGCGACTGCGGCGGACCCATCTGCCACAGTCCGTCCGCCGTCACCGCCCGTGGGGATGGACGCAGTACCCCCGCATCCGTTTCAACCCAGGTTTTCCCTCCAACTGGACCCTCACAGGAGCGCTCGCCCATGCGATCTGGCACCCCGGCAGACAACCCCTTTGCCCTCATGACCGACCCCGACGGCGTCTGGCAGGAGATCACGCGCTCCGAGCAACTGAGCAAGCTCAGCCAGCGCCGCTGCCACCCGCTGGACCGGGCCGTGATCCGCAGCGCCAGCGCCGAGCTGGCCGCCTTCGACGCCAAGATCGACCGCACCACCATCTACCTGCCGCCCGAGGAAGAAAAGGGCAGCGGGCTCGGCCGTCCCTGGCGTCCGGCGATGAACTGAGCGGGGCGCGCGCATGGCCGGGGCTGGACGGCTGCGCTGGCGCACCTATGATCGGCCGCATGGCCCCTCCTGCCGACCTCTCTCCGGCACAGGCACCACCGCCGCTACCTGAGCCCGGTGACCGTCCGTCCCGGCGCCGCAGCGCCCGGGGCGGGCCGGTCCAGGACTGGGGGCGCGCCCTGTGGCGCACCGTCTGGCTGGGCGCCGCGCTGCTGGTCCTGGCCCTCTCGCCCCGCAGCTGGACGCCGCCGCTGCGCCTGCAGCTGCAGCGGCAACTGGTGCGCGACACCCTGCCGGTGCTGCCCGGGTTCACCGCGCTGGCCGCTTTGCTCACCCTGGTCATCACGCGCATCGTCATCGTCACGGCCAACAGCTACGGACTGTCGCAGTACGGGCTGGAAATGGTGATCCGCATCCTCGTGCTCGAACTCCTGCCGCTGGTCGCCGCGCTCTTCGTCGCGTTGCGCAGCACCATTCCCAGCGGCGCGGCCCTGGCCCGCCAGCGCCCGGCGCGTCCCGGGCTCACCGGCCTGCTGGCCCTGGCCCTGCCCCGCATGGTCTCCGGCCTGTTCGCCGCCCTGACCCTGGCGGCCCTGACCTCGGTGGTGGCCACGGTGCTGGCCTACCTCGCGGTCTACGGGCCCACGGTGGCCGGCCTGCCGGCCTTCACCCGCGTCTTCGGCCGTGTGTTCGACGGCAGCATGAGTCTCATCCTCGTGCTCAAGACCCTGGCCTTCGGCCTGGCGGTGGCGGTGATTCCCCTGGCCTCCGCCCTGCAGGACCGGGGTGCAGGGGGCGTCGGCCTGGAGGACGACCCGCGCCGCGTGGCCAGCCTGCCTGCCGACTTCGCCTCGCGCGAGGCGCAGGCCCTGCAGGGGCTGGTGCGCCTGTTCGCGGTGCTGCTGCTGCTCGAGGCGCTGTCGCTGGTGGGCAACTACTATTGAAGCAGCGTCCCGGACCCACGCACCTGGCCCGCCTGAACCCGTCACGCACGTCGAACCCGAACACGAACCCAACACGAACCCGACGACGAATTCGACCCGCATGCGCGAAGACCCCCACGCTCCTCCCCCGCCCGCGCCGGCCGACAGCGACGACGAAGCGCCGGTGGCTCACCTGGGCCTGAAGGTGCGCGCGCTCCTGCTGCTGGCGCTGGGCCTGGTGATGGCCTCGGCCCTCTACCTGCTGCATGCGCGCGGCTGGTTCGAGCCGACCCAGTCCCTGGTCCTGACCACCGACGACTCCGAGGGCGTGGTCGTCGGCATGGACATGACTTTTCAGGGCTTTCCGATCGGCCGCGTGCGCCGGGTGGAACTGGGCGAGAAGGGCGAGGTGCGCATCCTGGTCGACGTCGCCCGCAAGGACGCCCACTGGCTGCGCGCGAGCAGCGTCTTCACCCTGGAGCGCAGTCTGGTCGGCGCCACCGCGCTGCGCGCCTTCACCGGTGTGCTCACCGACCCGCCCCTGCCCGATGGTGCCACCCGCGCGGTGCTGCGCGGCGACGCCACTGCCGACATTCCGCGGGTGATGTCCGCCGCCCGCGACCTGCTCGAGAACCTCACCGCAATGACCGCGGCCGACTCGCCGCTGCGCAACACCCTGTCCAACCTCGAGAAGGTGAGCGCGCGCGCCGCCGGGCCGCGTGGTGCCCTGGGCGCTCTGCTCGGGAACGAGACCGATGCCCGCGCCCTCGGCGAGGCCCTCGCGCGGACCAACGCGCTGCTGGCCAAGGCCGACCAGATCGTGGCCCGGGCCGATACCCAGGTGTTCGGGCCCGAGGGCCTGGTGCCCGAGGCGCGCCAGGCGGTGACCCAGCTCGGGGGTTTGCTCGCGCAGACCCGCGAGAGCCTGCGCAAGGTCGACGCGGTGCTGCAGGATGCGCAGGCGGTCAGCGGCCAGGTGCGCGAGGCGAGCCAGGACCTGGGCGCCCTGCGCGCCGAGGTCGACGCCAACCTGCGCAAGATCGAGGGCATGATCAACGAGATCAACCGCCGCTGGCCCTTCGCCAGGCCGCCGGGCGATCCGCGGGACGCGGGGGTGAAGCTGCCATGAGCGCCGCGCCTGCCCGCCCACCGCATGGCGACAGTGCGTGCCGCCGCACGCAGCTGCTGCCCCTCGCGCGGTGGTTCGCTCGCGTGACCGATCGCTTCCCTGCCCGTGTTTTCGGTCTTGCGTCCACGGTGGTCCTCGCGGCCTGCGCGGGTGGGCCGGTGGCACCCGCCTGGGAGCTCGAGGCCCGCGGCGCCCTGGAGCGTTACCCGCAGCTGGCGCTGAGTGGTGACGCCCGCGCGGCCCAGGCCGAGTTTCGCCGCGCCCGCGAGGCCCTGGCCTCCACCGGTGACACACGGCGGGTGGCACGCGCCGAGCTGCTTCGCTGCGCGGTGCAGGTGGCCAGCCTGGAGTTCACGCCCTGCGAGGGCTTCGAGCGCCTGCAGGCCCAAGCTGGCGAGGCCCTCGGCGAGGCCGAGCGCGCCTATGCCGACCACCTGGCGGGACGGCTGCTTTCACCCGAGGCCCGCGCCCTGCTGCCCGCCGACCAGCAGCGGCCGCCTGCGGCCATCGAGGACCCGCTGGCGCGCCTGGTCGCGGCGGGTGTGGCCCTGCGCGCGGGCCGCGCCTCGCCCGAGACCCTGCAGCTCGCGGTGGACACCGCCTCTGCCCAGGGCTGGCGCAAGCCCCTGCTGGCGTGGCTGGGCGCGCAGGCGATGCGGGCCGAGCAGGCCGGCGACGCGGCACAGGCCCAGCGCCTGCGGCGGCGGATGGACCTGGTGTCCGGGCGCTAAAAGTCAAAAAACCCCCGGCGCCTTGCGGTCCGGGTTCGAGATCGAAAAAAAAAACCGGCACCTCGCGGTACCGGGTTCGCATTCGAAAAAAAACCCGGCACCTTTCGGTACCGGGTTTTCGTGGCGACGCGGATGGCTCCGCGCTGTCGCTCAGGGCTTGCTGGCCGTGGGGAAAGGCCAGGCGGCCTGGGGGCTCAGCGTGGTCTGCGCGGCAGGAGCCGGGGCTGCGGCAGCAGCAGGCTTCGCTTTCTTCGCAGCAGGCTTTTTCGCGGCTTTCTTGGCAGCGGGCTTTTTGGCGGCCTTTTTGGCAGCAGGCTTTTTCGCAGCCTTTTTCGCAGCGGCCTTCTTGGCAGGCTTCTTCGCAGCGGCCTTCTTCGCGGCGGGCTTCTTGGCAGCAGCCTTCTTCGCAGCAGGCTTCTTGGCAGCGGCCTTCTTCGCAGCAGGCTTCTTGGCAGCAGCCTTCTTCGCAGCGGGCTTCTTGGCAGCGACCTTCTTCGCGGCGGGCTTCTTGGCAG
>CAZCTU010000151.1:0-4597 GCA_964501495.1 uncultured Ramlibacter sp. | reverse complement strand
TAGGCCTGGCCGCGGTTGCTCCACCACGTGTAGCAGGCGTCGGTGGTGTCGGGCTGCAGCTGGCGGTAGACGTCCACCAGGCCGGTGTCCGAGAGCAGCGCCGTCATCCAGGCCCGCTCCTCGGGCAGGAAGCCGCTGTTCTTGAGGTTGCCCTTCCAGTTCTTCAGGTCCTTCTCCTGGTGGGCAATGTTGACGTCGCCGCACAGGACGAACTCGCGCTGCGTCTTCAGCGCCGCCAGGTGCGGCTCGAAGCCGGCGAGGAAGCGGAACTTGGCGGCCTGGCGCTCCTCGCCCGAGGACCCCGAGGGAAAGTAGCTGCTGATGATGGAGAGCTTGCGCTTGGGCGTGTCGAAGCGCAGCTCCACGTAACGGCCCTCGGCGTCGAACTCGCCGCCGTCCCAGCCCACGATGACGTCGCTGGGCTCATGCCGGGTGTAGACCGCCACGCCCGAGTAGCCCTTCTTCTCGGCGAAGTGGAAGTGGCCCTTCATGCCGGCCAGCACCTCGAAGCGGCCGGCCACGTCGGGCGCCTGGGCCTTGACCTCCTGCACGCAAATACAATCCGGAGCAGTCTTCTCCAGCCAGGCTTCGACGCCCTTGGTGGCCGCCGAACGGATGCCGTTGAGATTGAGGCTGGTGAGTTTGAACAAGGATTTCCCCATGGTGGCAGCAGCAGGCCAGGACGCCCTGGCGCAGGACTTCGTGCAGTTCTCGGTGGAGGCCGGCGTGCTGCGCTTCGGGAGCTTCCGCACCAAGGCGGGACGCGATTCCCCGTACTTCTTCAACGCCGGCCTGTTCGACGACGGCGCCAAGCTCGGCCGTCTCGCGCAATTCTATGCACAGCGCATCCTGGCCTCGGGCATCGAATTCGACATGCTGTTCGGCCCTGCGTACAAGGGCATCCCGCTGGCGGCGGCGGTGGCCATCGAACTCGCACGCCTGGGCCGCAACGTGCCCTATGCCTACAACCGCAAGGAAGCCAAGGACCACGGCGAAGGCGGCACCCTGGTGGGCGCGCCGGTCCAGGGCCGGGTGCTGATCGTCGACGACGTGATGTCGGCCGGCACCGCGGCGCGCGAGTCCATCGCCATCATCACGGCCGCCGGCGCCACGCCGCATGCAGTCGCCATCGCCCTGGACCGCCAGGAGAAGGCCACCGAGAACGGCCAGGATGTGCCGCACAGCGCGGTGCAATATGTGCGTGACCGGCTGGGCCTGAAGGTCTGCGCCATCGCACGACTGGCCGACCTGCTGGACTATCTCCAGCAGCAAGGCGGCGACGCGATGGGCGCGCACTACGCGCAGGTGCAGGCCTACCGCGACCGCTACGGCGTCGAGGACTGAGCCTCTCCGCTGCCGCCTCCAGCATCGAGGCGGGCCCCGGCAGGCATCCGCGAAGCGGGATCGCCTGCACCAGCGAAGCGGAGCCGGCTGCGTCAGTGAGCTTCAGCCCGCCAGCAATCGTCTGCGGCTCAATCGCCGGATGCAAGCCGCCTCCCGCTCCCTCCCCGTACGCAGGCCCAGCGCTCTCCAGCCCGAGCTCGCGCGCGGCGCCCCTCCGGCACGGGTGCCCGAACCCGTGGTCGGCGTGGTCGACCCCTGGGACGTGACGCCCCCGCCTCGGCCCACCGACAGCCTTCAAACACGCATGGAGCGGCTCCCGTACCCGGCGTACCTCCATTTCCGGCTGCGCCATCTCCTGGTCGCCTCCCTGGGGCCCACAGCCCTGTTTGCACTCTTTGTCGCGCAAAACGGCCGGGAGCGGGCTTTCTCCGATCCGCGAGTGTTTGCGCTGTTCACGGGCTTGCTCATTGGCATCGTGAGCTTGCACGCCGCACTCCTGATGGCCATGGACAGGTTGCCCCCACGGCCCTTCATCGCCCAAGTCCGTCGCGCGGTGCAGGCCCACAGGGAGGCGCGCTGGATCCGGCAGGCCCGGCTGCCCGGTCCCGCCCAGCTCGAGCGGGTGCTGCAACTCGCCATGCCCCGCACCCTGTACGCATCCGGCCTCTTCGAGTGGGGCGACCGGCTCATCACGCTGTCCGAGCGGCATCCGCGAATCCCGCGCGCCCTCTGGAAGGACGCCTGGGTGCGGACCCTGGTGCGGAGCATGGCCGACTGGGACGTCTTTGCCTTGGTACACATGATGGGGCAATTGAAAGTCTTCATCGAACGGCACGGCAGTCCGCTCGCGCCCCACGATGGGGTGGACATCCTCGTCCAGGCCATTCGCTCCGCCAGGTTTCCTCCCGGCCCTCCCGATGGCCAGCGGGCAGCGGCCGTCCTGCGCTGGACTTACGTGAGCGACTACATGAATCGCCTGGCGCGGATCAGGCCGTGGGACGGGACACTGCAGCAGCACGCGGCGACCCAGCTGTCTGCCATGGTCAACGAAACCGCCTTCCAGCCCTGGCCCTTTTGGGGCAACGAGCAGCGCCCGGAGTTGCAGCAGAGAGGCATGGGCCGCAGGGCGACTCGGATCACCCGACCGCCCGGGTAGTCGACCCCGCCCGAGTCATGGGAGGGTCAGCCCGGCACGTACACGCGCCGTAAAACCCGGCGCATGAAGACCACCCACTCCCCCCTGCGCGTCTGCGCGGCCCGGCGCGAGCCGGGGCCACCACCGCTGGCACTTCCCCCCGCTGCGCTCGACGCCGTCGCGGCGCCCTCGCTCCCGCGGGACCGGCAGCTGCTCGTCGGGCTCCATCACACCGACTTCCTCAATCCGGGCGCGGGCCGGGATGATGGCGCCGACGCCCAGGAGGACAAGCCGGTGCGTGTCCGCCTCGGCAGCCTGCTGGCCACAGACTCCCACACCGAATCCCACTGCGCGCTCCACATCGCCTCGCTGCAGGCGGCTCGCCAGCTGGGCCCCGTCGCCGCCATCCGCATCTGCGGCGGGGACGCCGGGCCGGGCGGGTTGCCCCCGCAGGGGCCGCTGGTGGTGATCGAAATGCATCAGATCACCAAGCCGGCAGGTCTTTGCGCGCGCCGGGTGAGCCATGTGGTGCCCCCCTGGCACCGGGTACAGCGGCCCGCAGGCCATGGGCGGGCCGGCAACGCGCTGGTGGGCCTGGGCCTGGCAAGCCTGGCGACCGGCCTCCTCTGCACGCAGGCCTGGGCCTGCGAGGACGACGGGAACGCGGCCAGCAGCGGCGCCGCCCTGGGCGCGTTGGCCGGGCTTGCGAGCGCCGGGGCGCTCGAGTGCTGGGGCCTGCGGCCGCTGGAGCGGCCGATGGTGCGCGTGCACCAGGGGCTGCGTCAGTTGTGGACCGCGCTCACGCGGCACTCGGTTGCGGACCAGCTGCGGGCGATCGTCGGCGAGGCGCGTGAATCGGCCCTCACGCCCGACGGCCTGGAGGCCGTGCTCGATCGCTGCCGGGTGGTGCTGGCGGGTCATTCCCCGGCCCAGGTGCGGGCCGCGGGCTGGGGCCCGCTGGTGCTGGCCCTGATCCCGGGCGCCACCGGCAGCTACAGCGGCCCGATGCCGGACCGGGTGAGGGACTTCGTCGCCGGGTTCACCGGCGATTGAAGCGACCGAGGCGCCCGCTGGCGCCGGCTCAGGCGGCGGCGCCAGCCAGGTAGTCGCCCTTGCCGATCACCACGCCGTTGTGACGCAGGATGGCGTAGGCGGTGGTGATGTGGAAGTACATGTTGGGGAGCGCCCAGGTCGTGAGGTAGGCCTGCGCCGTCATCGTGCGCGTGGCGATCTTGCCCACGGGGATGGTGACTTCCTTGTCTTCCTGGCCGTCGAGCGCCGAGGCGGGCACGGTCTGGAGCCAGGCCACGGTGTTGTCGATGCGCTGGACGAGTTCGGCCAGGGTGTTCTCGGTGTTCTCGTACTTGGGCGCCTCCAGGCCGCTGATGCGGGCGACGCACAGCTTGGCGGCGTCGCAGGCGATGCAGATCTGGGTCTTGAACGGCAGCATGTCGGGCGCCAGGCGGTACTGCACCAGGGCCTGTTCGTCATAGCCACGGGCGGCCACGTCGGCCTGGGCCTTGGCCAGGAGGTGACGGAGGTTGCCCAGGAACTGGGTGAAGACCGGCAGGCTGGCGGCGGAGAGGTTCATGGCGTCGTCGTTTTCTTGTCGTGGGCGTGGGGAACGGAAAGGGCTTCAGCCCAGTTTCTTGCGCAGCAGTTCGTTGACCTGGGCCGGGTTGGCCGTGCCCTTGCTGGCCTTCATCGCCTGGCCGACCAGGGCATTGAAGGCCTTGTCCTTGCCGGCCTTGAACTGGGCCACGTTGTCGGGGTTGGCAGCGACCACCTCGTCGATGATCTTCTCGAGCGCACCGCTGTCGTTCATCTGCTTGAGGCCCTTGGCCGCGATGATCGCATCAACCTCCTGACCCTCGCCCGTCCACAGCGCCTCGAAGACCTGCTTGCCGGCGTTGTTGGAGATGGTGCCGTCGGCGATGCGGCCAATCAGCGCAGCGAGCGCGGCGGCCGTCACCGGCGCCTGCTCGATGGACAGCTCGCCCGCGTTCAAGCGCCGCGAGACCGACATACTCATCGGCACACAGATGATAGCCAAGGGCCATGATTTCCCGCACGTGTCGCTCATAGGCGTCGTCTCGGCGGATACGGCGCTTTACGTGC
>CAZCTU010000150.1:0-4610 GCA_964501495.1 uncultured Ramlibacter sp. | reverse complement strand
CTGCGCGCCGACTCGCAGCTGGGCGTGCCCGGGCTGATGCAGGCGGTGCGCGCCGGCAACCTGCTGGTGGCCAACGCGCCGGGCTCGGCGGTGCTGGAGTCCCCCGCGCTCCTGGGCTTCCTGCCGGCGCTGTCCGAGCACCTGCTGGGCGAGACCCTGTCCCTGCCCTCGCTGGCCACCTGGTGGTGCGGCGAACGGGTCGCGCTCGAGTCGGTGCTGCCGCAGCTGGCGCGCAGTGTCATCAAGCCCACCTACGGCCTGCCCGGCACCACCACCGTCCTGGGCCGCGACCTCTCGGCGCAGGGCCTGCAGGACTGGGCCCAGCGCCTGCGGCGCGAGCCCGACGACTACACCGTGCAGGACTACCTGCCGCTCTCGCAGATGCCCACCTGGGACGGCCAGGGCCTCGCGCCGCGCTCGCTGCTGCTGCGGGTGTTCGCCATGCCCGACGGCGCGGGCGGCTGGCGCGTGCTGCCCGGCGGCCTGACCCGGCTGGCCGGCGCTACGCAGGAAATTGCCTCCATGCAGCGTGGCGGCAGCAGCGTGGATACCTGGGTGCTGGGCGAAACGAAAACCGCAGCCAGCGACAATGCGCCCCGGGGCACAGCCCCTGCAGCCGGCCCGGGCGGGCTCGAATCGCGGTCCGACCCGCACGACGGCCAGGCGCATGACGTGAACGCGGTGGAGGGCGAACCCCTGGCCCCGCTCGCCGAGCCCTCGCCGGTCACCAGCAGCCGCGCCGCGGAAAACCTGTTCTGGCTGGGGCGCTACCTGGAGCGAATCATGGGGCGGCTGCGGCAGGTGCACGGCGCCGTCTCGGCACAGGATGCCGACACCCTGGCCACGAACTTCGCGTCGATGCGGCAGGCCGCGTCCGCGGTCCGCGAACGCCTCACCCCCGCGCAATGGCAAGGGATCCAAAAGGCGCATGACCTGCCCTCGCTCGAGGCGCTGACGAGCGCGCTGGCGGCGCGCCAGCACGAAGGCAGCCACGAGGACGAGGGCTGGCGCCTATTCGTCACCGGCCAGGCGATCGAACGCATGGCCTCGCAGCCGGAGAGCGCCGACCTCGCTTGGCGCCTCACCGAGGACCTGAGCGCGCGCCTCTTCACCCATTCGGACGACGCCCGACAGCGCGTCGGCGCCTGAGAGACACGGTCCCGCCATGCGCCTCCACGTCGTCCACGAAACCCGCTACGACTACGCGCCCGCGGTGCGCAGCGCGCAGCACCAGGCCCACCTGGTGCCGGCCACCCTGCCCTGCCAGCGGCTGCTGTCGCACCGCCTCACCATCGACCCCGAGCCTGCCCAGCGCCGCGACTTCACCGACGGCTGGGGCAACGGTGGTTGCTTCTTCAGCCTGCAGGCCTCGCACGCGCACCTGCGGCTCGTGGCCGAGAGCCTGGTCGAGACCCTGCCGCGCCCGCAGCCGCACAGCGCCATCACATGGGAGGCTGCGCGCGAACGCATGCGCTACCACCGCGAAGCGCGCTGGGACCCGGCCACCGAGTTCCTCTTCGCCTCGCCCTACGTGCCCCGGCATGAGGACTTCGTCGCCTACGCCAGTCCCAGCTTCACCCCGGGCCGGCCGCTCCTGGAAGCGGCGCAGGACCTGATGCACCGCATCCACCGCGAGTTCGCCTATCGCCCGCAGTCCACCGACGCCAGCACCCCGGCGCGCGAGGCCCTGGCCCTGCGCCAGGGCGTGTGCCAGGACTTCGCGCACGTGATGGTGGGGTGCCTGCGCAGCCTGGGCCTGCCGGCCCGCTACGTGAGCGGTTACCTGCTCACCGAGCCGCCCCCGGGCCAGCCCCGGCTGGTGGGCGCGGACGCCTCGCATGCCTGGGTCTCGGTCTATCTTCCCGACGATGCCGCGCCAGAAGTAGACGGGTCGGCACCGGGCACGTGGGCGGACCTCGACCCGACCAACGACCGCGCGCCCGGCGAGGACTACGTGACGCTCGCCATCGGCCGCGACTACGGCGACGTCGCGCCGGTGCGGGGCGTGATCCAGGGCGGCGACCACACGCTGCGGGTCGCGGTCACGGTGACGCCGGTGGGCGAATCGGACAGCGGAGCACCTGCGTCCGGCCCCCGGGCCTGAAGAACAACGCCGCCCGGGCAGGGCACTCCTAGAATCGGCGGATTCACCGTCCACCAAGAGAGAGACCCTGCCATGTCCGCCATCGCCGCCAAGCTGCAAGAACTGAACATCACCCTGCCCCCGGTCTCGGTGCCGGCCGCCGCCTACGTGCCCTTCGTGCGCACCGGCAACCTCGTCTTCCTCTCCGGCCACATCGCCAAGAAGGACGGCCAGGTCTGGGTTGGCCAACTGGGCAAGACCATGGGCACCGAGGAAGGCAAGGCCGCCGCGCGTGCGGTGGCCATCGACCTCATGGGCACGCTAGAGGTCGCCGCCGGCGGCCTGGACAACGTCAAGCGCATCGTCAAGGTGATGAGCCTGGTCAATTCGGCGCCCGACTTCACCGAGCACCACCTGGTCACCAACGGCTGCAGCGAGCTGCTGGGGCAGGTCTTCGGCGACAAGGGCGCGCATGCGCGCAGCGCGTTTGGCGTGGCGCAGATTCCGCTGGGGGCCTGCGTGGAGATCGAGCTGATCGCCGAAGTGGGTTAAGCGCCAGCCGCGCGCGACGGGGTCAGGCTGAGTCCGCCCAGTTCTCCACCCGCAGCCCCGGGCAGGAAAGAAAGTCTGCCTCGTTGTTGGTCACCAGGACCAGGTCCAGCGCCCTGGCGTGCGCGGCGATGAGCTTGTCCAGGACCTGCCTGTTCCGGCAGGGGTTCAGGGCTCGCACCACGCCGTAGTCCCGTGCGGCGCCATGGCCGAAAGGTGCGACCGGAATTCCGGCCAGAAAGGCGTCCAGCAGCTGCCGGCTCCGAATCTGTTGCTCGCCCGCGCATGCGACACCGAATTCCAACTCGGCCAGGGTAATTGCCGAAATCACCAGGTCACCCAGAAGGCATTGGTCGAAGCGTGCCGTGACCCGGGGCAGCCGCGCGCTCATCAAATAGATGCAGATGTTGGTGTCGAGCATGTAACGCGGCGTCATGGCGCCGCGCGAACCTCATCGACCTCGGCGTCGTGATCAGGCAGCGGGACGCCCGAGCGGCCAGGGACCTTGAAGTCATGCGTCAACGGCGCCAGTGCCGCCAACAGGTCCGCCAAGCGTCCGCGCGGGCGCATCGGGCGGATGCGGATCTCATCGCCTTCGCGCTCCACCTCGAGCTCGACATCCCAGTTGCGATAAGCCAACTCCGCAGGGATCTGGACTGCCTGCGAGCCGCCACTTCTGAGTAGCCTGGTATGAATCATGGACACCCCTTGCATTCAAGAACGCGGGGGATGCTAGGCGCAAAACGGCTCCTCTTGCATCAGCCTGTGCCCAACCGTTTTGCCAGCCGTTGGCTTACGGCAAGACTTGGACGGAAGGCTGTGCTGGGTGGCTCACTCCACCCGCTGCACACCCGCCGGCTTGAACCCCAGGTCCGCCGCCTTGCCCTTGCGCCCACGCGCCGCGCGAGCGTTGTTGAGCGAGCGGATCTCCAGCTGCTCTTCGCGGTCCTTGCCGCCGCGGCCCACGCCGCTGATGCGGATGCTGCGCACATAGGCCGCCGCGCCGGCCAGGGTGTCCTTGGCCTCCAGGTCGATCAGCATCAGGCCGCGGCCGCCCTTGGGCTGGACCTTCAGCTCGCCGATCTCGAAGGTGAGGATGCGGCCACCGGTCGAGGCGCAGGCCACATGGGTGGCCGGTGCATGCAGCGGGTGGGGCGCAGTGCCGGCCGGGACGGAGCCCGCCGGCAGCGCGGCGTTCGCCAGCGAGGGCCGGCACACGCTCTCGCCCTCGCCGCAGCTGATGAAGCTCTTGCCCCCGCGCTGGCGGGAGCTCATGTCTTCCACCGTCGCGAGGAAACCGTAGCCGCCGCTGGTGGACAGCAGCAGTGTGGCCGCCGCGTTGCCGGCGAAGTAATGCAGCACCTGGGTGCCCGCTTCCAGCTCGATGAAGCTGGTGACCGGCTGGCCGTCGCCGCGCGCGCCGGGCAGCAGCGAGACCGGCACCGAGTAGATGCGGCCGTTGCTGCCGAAGGCCAGCAGGGTGTCGACCGTGCGGCACTCGAAGGTGCCGTAGAGGCCGTCGCCCGCCTTGAAGGCGAAGCCGGCCGGGTCGTGCCCGTGGCCCTGGCGGGCGCGGGCCCAGCCCTTTTCCGAAATGACCACCGTCACCGGCTCGTCGATCACCTTGATCTCGGCCACGGCCTTCTTCTCGGCCTGGATCAGGGTGCGGCGCTCGTCGGCGAACTGCTTGGCGTCGGCCTCGATCTCCTTGACCATCAGGCGGCGCAGGGCGGCGGGACTGCCCAGGATTTCCTCCAGGCGGCCCTGCTCCTCGCGCAGCTCCTTGAGCTCCTGCTCGATCTTGATCGCCTCCAGGCGCGCCAGCTGGCGCAGGCGGATCTCGAGGATGTCCTCGGCCTGGCGCTCGCTCAGGTTGAAGCGCGCGATCAGGGCCGCCTTGGGCTCGTCGCTCGCCCGGATGATGGCGATGACCTCGTCGATGTTCAGGAGGACGGTCTGCCGGCCCTCCAGGATGTGG
>CAZCTU010000149.1:0-4622 GCA_964501495.1 uncultured Ramlibacter sp. | reverse complement strand
CGCCGCCACAGCGGCTCGAACAGCGCGTTGCCGAATCGCAGCGCGAACAGGTTCTGCACCGAGGGCTTGCCCAGGTAGTGGTCGATGCGGAACACCTGCTTCTCGCTCAGGACCCGTCGCACCGTCTCGTTGATCGCGCGGTTGGAGGCGAGGTCATGCCCCAGGGGCTTTTCCAGCACCAGGCGGGTACGCGGGGTGTTCAGTCCGGCGGCGGCGATCTGCTCGCAGACGGTGGTGAACAGGCCGGGCGCGGTGGCCAGGTACATGACGACCGTGTCGGCCTGCCGCTCGGCCAGGCGGGCGGCCAGGCGGGCGTAGTCGGCCGGCTGGGACAGGTCCATCCGGATGAAGGCCAGCATCTGCGCGAAGCGCTCGAATTCCTCGGCGGTGGGCCGCTTGGCCAGGTCCACGTCGTCGAAGCGGGCACGGATGAAACTGCGGTACCGCTCATCGTCGAGGTCGTCGCGGGCGACGCCCAGGATGCGCCCCCCGGCCGGCAGGCTGCCGTGGCGGAAAGCCTGGAAGAGCGCGGGCAGCAGCTTGCGCCAGGCCAGGTCGCCGGTGCCGCCGAAGAGGACGAGGTCGAAGCTCATGGGTGTTTCCGTGAATCAGCCGGTAATGTAACTTAGTTTCACGAAAGGCGGTCAATCCGGTACCTGCGGAACCTGGTCCGGGTGTGGGCCGATGCCCAGGCCGGAGGTGAGCGGGCGAGGGCACCGGTTCGCGTTTTCCCCCGCCAGGGGCAGGGTACGGCCGAGTTACCATAGGGGGTAACCTGATTACAAGGAACACGCCATGAAAAAGCTGCTGCTGGGCGCCGCCGTCGCCCTCTCCGCCGTCACCGCGGCCACCCCCGCCCTGGCCCAGGGCCAGGTCAACATCATCTGCTCGGTCCAGGCCGAGTGGTGCAACCTGATGGCCACGGTGTATGCGCGCACCACCGGCACCAAGGTCAACATGACCGCCAAGGGCTCGGGCGAAGCGCTGGCCCAGATCAATGCCGAGAAGGCCAACCCCAAGACCGACATCTGGTTCGGCGGCACCGGCGACCCGCACCTGCAGGCGGCCGAGCAGGGCCTGACCCTCGAGTACAAGTCTGCCCAGCTCACCCAGCTGCATCCCTGGGCGCAGAAGCAGGCCGCCGACGCCGGCTACCGCACCGTCGGCGTCTACCTGGGCCCCCTGGGCTTCGGCTACAACAAGGAGCTGGTCGCCAAGAAGAAGGCCACCGCGCCGACCGGCTGGGCCGACCTGCTCAAGCCCGAGTACAAGGGCGAGATCCAGATGGCCAACCCCGCTTCCAGCGGCACCGCCTACACCATGATCGCCACCCTGGTGCAGCTGATGGGCGAGGAGAAGGCCTTCGCCTACATGAAGTCCCTGCACCCCAGCATCAGCGCCTACACCCGCTCCGGCACCGCCCCCATCAAGGCCGCGGCCCGTGGCGAGACCATGGTCTCGATCAGCTTCGTGCACGACGTGGTGACCGAGGCCCTGGGCGGCTTCCCGGTCGCGGGCGTCTACCCCAAGGAAGGCACCGGCGCCGAGATCGGCTCCATGAGTCTCGTGAAGAACGGCCCCAACACCGAGGCGGCCAAGAAGTTCTACGAGTGGGCCCTGACCCCGGGCGGCCAGCAGTTCGGCCTCGCGGCCAACCAGTTCCAGTTGCCCAGCAACAAGAACGTGCCGAAAGACCCGCGCATGGCCGACCCGGCCAAGATCAAGCTGATCAACTACGACTACGCCAAGTACGGCTCCAGCGCCGAGCGCCGCCGCCTGATCGCACGCTGGGAGCGCGAGATCCTGAACCAGGGCCGCTGACCCGTTTCCTGCCCTCCCCGCGCCAGGACGTCCCCGCGTCCGGCGCGGTTTGATTTTGGGCGCTGCCAGGCCTGTGGTCCCGCCCCGTTTCCGCATACCGCTGCTGATGCCCCATACCACCCACCGCATCCTCTGGGCCTGGCTGGCCCTGGCCCTGCTGGCCTGGCTGGGCCTGCCCTGGTACGCCCTGTCCGAAGGCCAGGGACTGGCCCATCTCCATCAGGTGTTCGCCGCGCCCGAGACCGGCAGCGGCCTGGCGCAGGCGCTGCAGTTCGGCCGGCCCTGGCTGTGGATCGTGCCGGTGGCGGGCGCCGTGGCGGCGCTGGGCCTGCTGATGCCGGCGGGCCGCCGGCAGGGCGCCTGGCTGATGGCCGGCGGCCTGCTGGGGGTGGTGGGCGTGTTGGGCAGCGGCTTCCTGATCGGCGCCCGCGGCTGGGCCTTCGAGAGCCTCAACGCCTTCTGGGGCGAACTGGCCTCGCGCCAGGGCGGCATGGGCTGGGGCGGCACCGTCACCCTGGTGGCGCTGCTGGTGCTGGCGGCCTTCGGCGCGGCCCGGCGCGGCGCCTTCCGTGGCGACCTGTTCACCGCGGCCGCGGTCTGGGTGAGCGGCGGCCTGCTGCTGCTGTTCATCGCCTTTCCGGTGCTCAAGGCCCTGTCGGCGGCCCTGCTGTCCGAGGACGGCGCGCTGGCCCCCCTGCTGCTGTGGGAGCGCATCGCCAACGAGCGCAACTTCGGCCTCGCCTGCCTCACCGGCGGCACCCGCTGCGGCGTGGCCTGGAACACGCTGTTCCTGGGCCTGTTCACGGCCACGACCACGACCCTGCTGGGCACCTTCATGGCGCTGATGGCCGAGCGCGGCAACCGCCGCCTCGCGCCGGCCTTCAACGTGGCCGCCCTGCTGCCGATCATCACGCCGCCCTTCGTGGTGGGCCTGGGCCTGATCCTGCTGTTCGGCCGAGCCGGCCTGGTGAACCAGTTCCTCGAGGTCGCCTTCGACCTCACGCCCTCGCGCTGGTTCTACGGCTGGTTCGGCGTCTGGGTCGCGCAGACCTTTGCCTTCACCCCGGTCGCCTTCATGATCATGCGCGGCGTGGTGCAAGGCATCTCGCCCAGCCTGGAGGAAGCGGCGCAGACCCTGCGGGCCGACACCCGCAAGACCTTCTTCACCATCACCCTGCCGCTGCTCAAGCCTGGCCTGGCCAAGGCCTTCCTGGTCGGCTTCATCGAGTCCATGGCCGACTTCGGCAACCCCATCGTCGTGGGCGGGCAGTTCTCGGTGCTTTCCACCGAGATCTTCTTCGCCATCGTCGGCGCGCAATACGACCAGGGCCGGGCCGCTGCCCTGGCCTGGATCCTCACCGGCTTCG
Source organism: uncultured Ramlibacter sp. (assembly GCA_964501495.1). Classification (GTDB taxonomy): domain Bacteria; phylum Pseudomonadota; class Gammaproteobacteria; order Burkholderiales; family Burkholderiaceae_C; genus Ramlibacter. The sequence goes on along the minus strand of CAZCTU010000149.1, from coordinate 1,434 downwards.
CGCTGGTCGTGTTCGGCATCCAGCACAAGTTCCTCGGCCGGCAGAACTTCACCACCGTCTCCGGCAAGGGCGACGCCGGTCTGCCGCTGCCGCTGCCCCGCGGCGTCTCACGCGTGGTGCACGGCGTGGCCCTGCCCTGGATGGGATTCACCCTGGTGGTCTACGTGCTGGCCTTCGTCGGCGGCTTCGTCGCGACCTGGGGCCGCGACTACACCTTCACCTTCAAGCACTTCCTCACCGCCTTCGCGCTGGACTGGGGCCCCTTCGGCCTGGTGTGGGCCGGCACCGCCTGGAGCTCCTTCTTCACCACCATCAAGCTGGCGGCGATTGCCGCGCCGCTCACCGCGGCGCTGGGTCTGCTGATCGCCTGGCTGATGTCCCGTACCGAGTTCCGCGGCCGCGGCCTGTTCGAGTTCTCCGCGCTGCTCGCCTTCGCCATTCCCGGCACGGTGCTGGGCGTGAGCTACATCCTGGCCTTCAACGTCCCGCCCTTCGAGCTGACCGGCACCGCGGTCGTGATCGTGCTGTGCTTCCTGTTCCGCAACCTGCCGGTGGGCGTGCAGGCGGGCACCGCCGCCTTCAAGCAGTTGGACAAGTCGCTGGACGAGGCTTCGCTGATGCTGCGCGCCGGCAACCTGCGCACCTTGCGCCACGTGGTGCTGCCCCTGCTCAAGCCGGCCCTGGTGGCGGCGCTGATCTACAGCTTCGTGCGCGCGATCACCACGGTGAGCGCGGTGATCTTCCTGGTCACCGCCGAATACGAGCTGGCCACCACCTACATCATCGGCCGCGTGGGCAATGGCGACTATGGCGTCGCCCTGGCCTATTGCACCGTCCTGATCCTGCTGATGTCCCTGGCCACCGGCCTGATCCAGTGGCTCGTCGGCCAGCGCCGCCTGGGCCGCCGCGCCGCCCCTCCTTCCGCCGCCGCGCCGGTGGCCGCCCCGTCCACGAGTGCCTGACCCATGAGCCCACTTCCTCCCGGCATCGAATTCCGCGCCGTCACCAAGCGCTACGGCCATGACACCGCCATGCCCCCGGCGGTCGACGGCATCAGCTTCAGCGTGCCGCGCGGCACCCTCACCACCCTGCTCGGTCCCTCGGGCTGCGGCAAGACCACCATCCTGCGCATGATCGCCGGCCTGGAGTCGCCCACCGCCGGCCAGGTGTTCATCGACGGCCAGGACGTCACCGCCCTGGGCCCGGCCCAGCGCAATGTGAGTCTGGTGTTCCAGAGCTATGCGCTGTTCCCGCACATGGACGTGCTGGGCAACGTGAGCTATGGCCTGCGCATGTCCGGCATGAAGCCGGAGGCCGCCTGCGCCAAGGCCATCCAGGCCCTGAACAGCGTGGGCCTGGTCGGCCTGGACGCCCGCCTGCCGGCGGAGCTTTCCGGCGGCCAGCAGCAGCGCGTGGCCCTGGCCCGTGCCCTGG
>CAZCTU010000148.1:0-4651 GCA_964501495.1 uncultured Ramlibacter sp. | reverse complement strand
CATGGCCTCGTTGATGTCGGTGTGCACCACCCGGCCGGTCGGCCCCACCTTGCGGGCAAAGGCCTCGGACATGTCGCCGGTGCCGCCGGCGATGTCCAGCACCTGCTGCCCGGGCTGGAGGTCGGCCACCATGACGGTGTAGGCCTTCCAGGCGCGGTGCAGGCCCATCGACATGAGGTCGTTCATCACGTCGTAGCGGGAGGCGACCGAGTCGAACACGCCGCGCACGCGGCGCGCCTTGTCCTGCTCGTCGACCTGCTGGAAGCCGAAATGGGTGGTGGTCATGCCGGCGATTGTAGGAGGCGCACGCGCCGCAGCCCTCGAATCCCCCCGGAGTCTGGGGCTGCTGGCGCAGGGGCAGTGGGCGCCCCGCCACACCCGGCGAATCTGCGCGGGACTTCGCCGCCGGACTAGTGCCCGCAGCCGGGGCCGGCCGCTTCGGGCATGGGGTCGTCGCGGCCGCGGCCGGCGGCGGCCAGGCGCCGCTCGTACTCGGCCCAGAGCCGGTCCTGCGAGCTGCCCAGCTCATACAGGTAGGCCCAGGTGAAGATGCCGCTGGCGTGCCCGTCCGAGAAATGCGGCTGCACCGCGTAGTTGCCCACCGGCTCCAGTGCCTCGAGGGTAACCCCGCGCTTGCCGGTCTGGAGCACCTCCTGCCCGGGGCCGTGCCCCTTGACCTCGGCCGAGGGCGAGTACACGCGCATCAACTCGAAGGGGATGCGAAAGCGCGCGCCGTCGGAAAAGGCCACCTCCAGCACGTGGGACTGGCCATGGGCGGTGATTTCGAGGGGCGTGGGGGTGTCGGCTTCGAGTCCGGCCATGGGCTTCGGGTGGGAAATGGGATGACGGGGGAAGGCGGGCGGCCGGTCAGAAGGCCAGTGTGATCGCCAGGTAGAGCCGTTCATCCCCGCGCCGCGGCGCCGAGGGCAGCACCGCGGGGGACGTCCGGCTGCCTTCGATGATACGGCCCCAATCCAGCACCATCGCGAAGTCCGGCCGGTTCCATCGCAGCCCCAGGCCAGCGCTGGCAAGCCGGTCATGGACGGGCCGGCCCTCGGGCGCCGGCTCGTTGCGGATCACCCCGGCGTCGATGAAGCCGGCCAGGCGCCAGCCCTCGCGCGCCGGCGTGGTGAGCTCCACCGAGCCCAGCCAGCCGCTGTCCCCGGACAGCGGACGCTCCTCGCGGGTACCGCGCACCGAGGCCACGCCCCCGAGGCCCAGCTGGTCGCCATTGATCATCGCGGTGCTGGCCAGCTGGCCCTGGGTCCGCAAGGCCAGACCCCAGCCGTCCAGGGTGCGGGTGTGGCCCAGCGAGAACCGCAAGGCCTGCCAGCGCACGGTGCGGATGCGCGGATCCTCCGACTGGTAGGCCGCGAGGTCATTGCCGGGTCCCCAGCCGGTGTTGGTCTGCCAGTCGGCCGCCCACTGCCAGTCTCCGCCCAGGCCACCCAGGCCGATGCCCGGCTCCGCCAGCCCCGCGTCCGCCTCCAGCCGGCCCGCGTAACGCAGACCAATCGGCCGGCTGCGACGGTCGACCTGGCCAGGCAGGACCAGGCCGTCGATGCGGGTCGACTCGTAGAGGCGGTCCTGGAAGAACAGCCCCACCAGGTGCCTTGCCCGCCCGCCCGTCGGCAGGTAGGTCGAATAGTCCAGCCCCGCCACATGACCCGCACCGCTGCTGGTGAAGCCGCCGAAGTCGCCGACCACGTCCGAACGGGTGAACTGGCCGGACAGCTGCCAGCCCACGCCGTAGAGCGGCACCCGCAGCGCGGCGCCGAACTGGCGCACGCTGCGGGGTTGCTCGAGCGAGGTGGTGAAGGCCAGTTGCAGGTCCATGTCGCGGCCGTTCAGGTCGGCATGCCGCCCGCTGATCGTGAACCGGTCCTGCCCGGTGGCCGGGCTGCCGTGGTTGGACAGGCTGGCCGTCACCAGCCAGGGCCGGCGCTCACGCACCCGGACCTGGACGTTCACCGAGTCGTCCCCGCCCGGAACGTCCCGTTCCCGCAGCACCAGCTGCGCCTGCCGCATCGGGTTGTCATTGGCCAGGGCGGTTTCCGCCGCCACCTCGTGCAGGTCCGGCGTCGCGCCGGGGACCAGCGAGGGCAGGGACCGCCGCACCTGCGCATCGGTCGAATGGCGCAGGCCCTGGACCTCGATCGTGCCCAGTCGCAGGGGCCGGATCTCCAGCGCCACCCGGCCTTCGAGCGCCTGCGGCAGCAGCCGGACGCGGTAGAGCCCGAAGCCGTGCGCGCGCAGCGCCCGCTCCAGGGCGGCCACGGCCTCACGCAGGCGCGCCAGGGTCGCCCCGGGTCCGACAAAGGGCGCCAGCACGGCGCGGGCAGCGCCCGGGGGCAAGGGATCTGGTCCGCGCAGATCGAACCCGGTGACGTCGAAGCGCAGTTCCGCCTGCGGCGCGGCGCTGGCTATTGGTGCAGTCGCCTTGCCCGCCCCGACCGCGTCCTCGGCATCCGCAGCCGAGACAAAGCTCGGCCAGGCCGATGCCATCCCCACCACCGCACAAGCCATGGCGGCCATTCCGGGCCAGGTCATTCGCTCGTCCGACTCCATGCTCGCCCTCCTGTTCATTCGCTCGCGCCGGCCGGCCCCTGCTATCGGGTGCAGATCGGTGGCTTGGGCCCGATCAACACGGTCGGGTCCTGGGCGTCCGAGCCCATCTGGTCACGCAGGCCGCTGGTGTCGTCCAGCCGCTCCAGCTCGGTGTTGGTCGAGTAACCGCCCTCCCCATTGCCCAGGTCGCGGTACCCGCCCGGCCCGTAGAGGCGGACCCCGCCGACGTCCACGAAGACCAGCAGGCCCTCGAAGGGATCGGGCAGGCTGGCCTGGGAGAAGAAGGAGGCCGGCACGTCCAGGCCGTCCGGCCGGGGGCCGCCCACGCCGAGCGGGCCGGCCAGGGCCTGCACGCCGCCGGGACCGAGCGCGGCGCAGTCACCCTCCACCACCGGGTCGGCCACCTCCTGGTCGGGGGGACGCATGTCCACCGCGCCGCGCCAGGTGCACACGCGCAGCCAGTCGGCCTCGGCCGGCGTGCGCCGGCCGTCGACGCAGTCGCCCAGGCAGGCGAGGTCGAAGCCGGTACCGCGGATGCCGAGCGTCGCAGTGGGCGTGTTGAAGGTGACGTGGCGCGGATCGGCGCGGGCGATCAGCCCGGTGAGCGCGCGCAGGGTGCCGCGCAGCACCGTCATCAGCATCCGGCCCTCCTGCGGCGACTGGGCGTCGTAGCGGTACTCGTCGATGCGCAGCTCGGAGGCCGCCCCGAGCGTCATGCGCGACCCGTCGCGGAAGGCCAGCACCAGGTGGCTGCCGGGGCCGGTGGCGACGCGGTCGCCGGGGTAGACGCTGGCACCGGGCACCAGGCGGCGGCGGCGGTCGAGGAGGTCAATGGCGTCAGCGATGCCTTCGAGCCGCAGCACCCGGGCGCTGGTAGGAGGGGCCGCCGTGGGCGCGCCTTGCCGGCTCCCCGCGCGTTCCCCCTGGCCGCCCTGCCCCTTCGGGCCCCTCCCGGGGACCACGCAATCCGGCTCGCCCTGGCACAGCCGGGCATGGAGGTCCGTGCCCCGGATGCCGATCGCCCCCACCTGGGTCTGGATGCGCGCGGCATCGGGGCCACTGCGGGTGACGAGGCCCGTGACCGCGCGCAGGCCGCCGCGCAGCAGGTCCACCACCAGGGCGTTGTCGGGAACCGGCTCCTGGCCGGCCGCCTGCGCCTTGTAGCGCCAGGTGCGCAGGACCAGGCGCGTGTCCGGCCGGAGGGTGAGCCGGGTGCCGTCGTCCAGCCGCAGCACCGCGCTGCTCGCGGGCGCCGACTGCAGCTGCTCGCCCTCCCGCAGGGGCGCCCCGGTGGCGAGGCTGCGGGGCGGCTCTCCGGGGAATTGCGCGACGACGACGCCGCGGACCTGTTCGACCTCGCCAGCGCGGGCCTGGGCCTGCGCCGCCGAAGGGGCGAGCAGCAGGCCGGCGAGCGGCGAAGCGCACAGGAAGAATGCGAACAGGCGCAGGGCGACACGCGCCCTCGCCCCGATGGCGACGCCCGCGTGGCGCACAGCGTGTGCCGCGCCGGGCCTGGACCCCAGCCGCATCCCCACCTCCTGGCCCCTGGCGGGGCAGCAGCCCATCAATGGGTGCTTTTATACACGCAGGAGTTGTTTTTTAGCTAATCAGTTTTAATTCGATGGGCGTTCAGACCAGCACACGCTCGATGCCGCCCTGGTTGGCGGCCTTCACATACTGGGGCATCCAGTCGGGACCGAGCAGGCGCTGGGCCATCTCGACCACGATGTAGTCGGCCTCGAGCAGGCCGTTCTGCAGGTCGTTGCCGTAGCGCGAGAGGCCTTGCAGGCAGCTCGGGCAGCTGGTGAGGACCTTGACCGGGCCCTCTGCCGGCACCGAGCCGGTGGCGCGCAGGGCGGCCTCTTCCTTCCGCAGTTGTTCTTCCTTGCGGAAGCGCACCTGGGTGAAGATGTCGGGGCGCGAGACACCCAGGGTGCCGGACTCGCCGCATCAGCGTTCGGTCTTGATCACCTGGTCGCCGACCAGGGCCTTCACCGTCTTCATCGGGTCCTGCAGCTTGAGGGGCGTGTGGCAGGGGTCGTGGTACAGGTAGCCCTGTCCGCCGTCGAGCTTGTAGCCCTTC
>CAZCTU010000147.1:0-4714 GCA_964501495.1 uncultured Ramlibacter sp. | reverse complement strand
GAGAAGATCGCCACCGGTCACTATGCAAGAGTGCGGCTGAACGCCGCGACCGGACGGCACGAGCTGCTCAAGGGCCTGGACCCATCCAAGGACCAGAGCTACTTCCTGCACCGCCTGAACCAGGCGCAACTGGCCAGAACGCTGTTCCCGGTGGGCGAACTGCACAAGACCGAGGTACGGCGCATCGCCCTGGAGATCGGCCTGCCCAATGCGAAGAAGAAGGACTCGACCGGCATCTGCTTCATCGGCGAGCGGCCCTTCCGCGAGTTCCTCGAGCGCTATCTGAGCAAGGCGCCTGGCCCGATCAAGGAGCCGTCGGGCCGCACGCTCGCCAGGCACCAGGGCCTGTCCTTCTACACCCTGGGCCAGCGTCAGGGCCTGGGCATCGGCGGGGTGAAGGAGCGCGGCGCGCAAAAGGGCGCCGGCGAGCACGCGCCCTGGTTCGTCGCGCGCAAGGATGTCGAGAAGAACACGCTGTGGGTGGTGCAGGGCCATGAGCACCCCTGGCTGCTCTCGTCCGCGCTGCGCGCCGAGGACCTGAGCTGGGCTTCTGGCCACGCCCCTGCGCCGGGCCGCTACGCCGCCAAGACCCGCTACCGCCAATCCGATGCGCCCTGCACGCTGGAGATCCTGGAGGGCGGCGCGATGCGCCTGGCCTTCGACGAGCCGCAGTGGGCGGTGACACCGGGGCAATCGGCCGTGGTCTATGACGGCGAGGTGTGCCTGGGGGGAGGCGTGATCGCCATGGCCGAGGGTCTGGCGGACGCAGGCGCAACGGCCGGCGCGAAGGTTCAGCCCGTCGCCTGAGGCGCCTGGTCGCCTGCCACGGTCGAGGGTGCCGAGGCCCTGCTCTGGTCCGCCGCCCGCAGCACCTCGGCGGGTGGCAAGGTGAGCACGAAGGCCGTGCCCCCCAACGGAGAATCCTGGATTTCGAGTTGGCCCTGATGCGCCTGGGCGACCCGCTGCGCCACGGTGTAGCCGACGCCGAGTCGGTCATCGCTTCGCTGGCCGGCCTGAGGCGCTGCGGCCCCGAAGGCCAGCCGGCTGCGCAGTTCGGCACCGCTGCGCGGACCGGAGTCTTCCACCCGCAGGCAGATCTGCCCGGCATCCCCTTGCAAGGACACCCGGACTTCCTGCTGGCGGTCCGCCAAGGGCGTTTGGCGCCGCACATCATCCAGTGCGTGCGCGCACAGGATCAGGAGCAGCTGCTGCAGCTGCGTGGCACTGGCCTGCACCTCGAAGCGGCCCTCGGCGAGCGCCGTGACCAGCGGGATCCGGTGCTCGGCGAACGAGCCCTCCAGGATCGGCAAGGTGCGCAGGACCAGGGCGCCCAGGTCCACGATTTCGCCGTCGCTGTACTCCTGGACCTGCAGCAGGATGCGCAGTTGCTGCAGCAGGTCCAGCACCCGCTCGTTGCTGGTCTCGATGGCCTGCACGACGGCCAGCATGCCGGGCTCGCCCGCAGTCCGCAGGCCGTCTTTGAGGCAATCGATGTTCAGTTTGACCGCGCATAGCGGCTGACTCAGTTCGTGAGGCAAGGCGGTGGCGAACAGCGCCAGGTCACTGGCGGCCTCGCTACGGGCGATGCGCTGGATCAACTGGTTGCGCTCCTCCAGCAGCGCGTGGAGCGCCTCGGCGCGCTCGCGCACCTGACGGGCCCGCTCGGCTTCCATTGCAGCCGACCGCTCGGCCTCGACCTGCTCGGTGGCCATGCGCTGGAATTGCAGTCCGAGGTAACCCAGCTGCCCGAGGATGATGGCCGCCAGGCCTCCCATCATCAAGATGACCTGGGTTCCGCCCTGCTCGAACGGGCCTCCCCGGCCCTGCGAGGTTTGCAGCAGGCTCTGGAGACGGACGAGCATGCTGGCCAGGAGCAGGCCGTACCCGGTGGCAATGACCAGGGCGGGCAGGCGCCGGTGCTCACGCCAGACCCGCAGTGCGCCCGTGCTGATGAAAAAGGCGCCGATCAGCAAGGCCACCGAATTGAACATCAACCCCCAGCCTCGGTCCAGGGAGGTCAACACCGTGTAGACGCTGCCGGTCGACGCCAGCACCAGCGCCATCCGGGTGATCGACCAGCCGCGCCCCACCTCGGCGCCGAGGGCGCTGACCTGCAGCAGGCAGGACGCCACGAGGGCCAGATGGGACAGTTCGAAGGTGACGAACTCGGGCACCCAGCCCCGGAAGGCGATCATCATCAAGCCGCCGCCGAAGCAGACAGCACCCCAGACCCAGGTCTGATGGCGTCGCCTGGCCAGCTGCCGAAGGGAGACATGGGTCCCCAACGCCCCGCCCAGGGCCAGGATGCCCAGGAAGAAATAGGCGGTGCGGATGTCGACGTCGGGGCTCATCCCAGGCTGGCGAAGACCGCGTCCACGTCCTCGCCCTGGAACAGGGCGGCGAGCTCGGACATGGCCTCGACCTGGAGCTTCTCCAGCACGCTGGCCCGCTGCAGCTTGACCGTCCCCGCCGCGGTGCCATTCAGGGCGGCGATCTCGCGATTGGGCAGGCCGCGCACCATCAGCCGGCAGACCTCGCGCTCGCGCGGGGTCAGCAGCGCCAGGCGCTGGTGCAGGCGGGCGGCACGCGACTCGCGCCGTTGGCGGGACTGGTCATGCGCCAGTCCCTCGCGCACCGCGTTCAACAGGTCGGCGGAGGCAAAGGGCTTGAGCAGGAAATGCAGGGCGCCCTGTCGGAAGCCGCGGACGATTTCGTCGGCGCGGCTTTGCCCGCTCATGTAGACGACCGGGGTCCGCAGGCCCAGCGAATGCATGCGCGCATGGGCATCGACGCCCGACTGCCCGTTGAGCCGCACGTCCAGAAGGATCACCGCGGGGACGTCGAGCGGGCCCTGGCGCAGCAGACCTTCGGGGCCGGAAAAGCACAGAACGCGATAGCCGGCGGAGGTCAGCGACAGGGTGAGCGCGTCGCGCATCGACGCGTCATCGTCCACCACGTAGACGGTGGCGGTGCCAGAGTGCGGATCCGGGCCGGACATGCCCGGACTTTAAGCTGTCGGCCCCACCCGATATATGCCAAAAAGGTTAGGGTCAGGGCCGCCCTCCGGTCGCGGCCCCGGCAGACTCCCTCAGAAGGGAATGTCGTCGTCCATGTCCTCGAAACCGGACCCGCCCGCCGGCTTGGCAGCAGCCGGGGCGCGCTGGGGCGCGGCGGCCGGGCGCTGGGGCGGCGCTGAACGGCGCGGGGCGCCGCCCATCTCGTCGTCACCGCCGCCGCCACCGCCGCCCATGCCTTCGCGGCCGCCGAGCAGCTGCAACTCGGTGGCGATGATGTCGACGGTGTTCTTCTCGACACCGGTGTTCTTGTCGGTGTAGGTGCCGTACTTGAGGCGGCCCTCGACGTAGATGGGGCGGCCCTTCTTGACGTATTCGCCGGCGATCTCGGCCAGGCGGTCATAGAAGGTGACGCGGTGCCACTGGGTGTCTTCCACCGTCTCGCCGGAGTTGCGGTCCTTGCGGCGACTGGAGGTGGCAATGCTCACATTGGCGACGGCCTGGCCAGAAGGCAGGTAGCGGATTTCGGGGTCGCGGCCGCAGTTGCCGACGAGGATGACTTTATTGACGGATGCCATGGTGGGGTTCCTTCAGGGAAGCCCTGATTATGTGCCGGGCGTGGACGCGCCGGCCGGCCTGGCCAGGGCCTGGGGGTTCATCGGCCAGGCCACCACGAACCACAGCGCGATGGCCGCGGCGCAGGCCAGGAACAAACCGGGCGCGCCGGCAGCCCGGAGCAGAAGGCCGCCCGCAGCGCCGCCGGCGAAGAAGCCCAGCGACTGCAGCGTGTTGTACAGGCCCAGGGCCGCGCCCCGGGCCCCGGGCGGCGCCGCCCGCGAGGCGATGCTGGGCTGGCTGGCTTCGAGGATGTTGGAGGCGCAGAAGAACAGGAACAGCAGGAGCCCCATCAGCCCCAGGCCCACCGCTCCGGGGTCGCGGGCCTGCCAGGCGGCGGCGCCGGCCAGCCCCAGGTAGGCCAGGCCGATGAGGGCGACCGCGCCCAGGTAGACGATGCGAAGCCGGCCGCGGCGCTCCATCGGGAACAGGGTCGCGCCCATCACCAGGAAGGAGGCGCCGATGGTGGGCAGGTAGATCCACCAGTGGTGGGCCTTGGCCAGGCCGGCGCCGACCAGCATCTGGGGCACCGCCACCCACATGGCCAGCATGACCGCGTGCAGCACGAAGACGCCGAAGTTCAGCCGCAGGGTGGGTCCGTGGGCCAGCACCGCGCGCAGGCTGCCTCGGGCGGAGCGGGCCGTCTGCGCCTGGCGCGGCGGCTCGGGGGGCACCAGCCAGAGAATGACGGCCACCGCGCCCAGCGCCAGGGCCACGGTCAGGCCGAACAGGCCCGGCAGCCCGCCCCAGCCAGCCAGAGCCGGGGCCAACACCAGGGACAGGGCGAACATGAGGCCGATGCTGGCGCCCACGAGAGCCATGGCCTTGGTGCGCACCGCGTCCCGGGTCAGGTCCGACAGCAGGGCGGTCACCGCCGCCGAAACCGCGCCCGCGCCCTGCAGGCAGCGGCCGATGATGAGCCCGTCCAGCGTCTGGGCCAGGGCGGCGACCGCGCTGCCGGCGGCAAAGACCAGCAGGCCGGCGACGATGACCGGCTTGCGGCCCAGGCGGTCCGAGGCCATGCCGAAGGGCAGCTGCAGCAGGCCCTGGGTCAGGCCGTAGACCCCCATCGCCAGGCCGACCCG
>CAZCTU010000146.1:0-4718 GCA_964501495.1 uncultured Ramlibacter sp. | reverse complement strand
CTACCGCGACCTGCGCGTGCGCATGCGCGCCATGGGCGACGTGTTCGAGCCGGTCAACCTGGACATCAGCCTGGACGCCTCGGTCCCGGGCCTGCCGCTGACGTTCCAGTCCGACGGCGGTATCGAGCTGGGCATGACCTATGACCTGGCGTTTGGCTTCGGCGTCAGCTTCATCGGCGGCAAGCTCGACTTCTATCTCGACACCGCCGCCAACCCGAACCGGCCGGAAGAACTGGTGATCGAGTTCTACGGCGACATCTCGGACGACGCGCGTCTGAACGCGGCGCTGGGCTTCCTGAGCTTCGAGATCAGCAACCTGTCCAAGGGCGGCTTCAAGGAGCTGTCGGCCAGGTTCACCGCCGACATCAAGGACCCCGGCACGGTGGCCGCGGACAACAAGCTGAGCCTGATGCGCGAGCTGCGCGGCGCGCGCTTCAACCAGATCTTCGAGGCCACCTTCAACGCGGGGGTCGAGGTGCACCTGGCCGGCGTCGGCTCGTTCGGCGGCAGCACGCAGTTCCCGCGCTTCCTGGTGGACCTGCACTACGAGCAGGTCTTCGCGCGCGTGAACCTGACCAACCCGCTGGCACAGAACGTCTTCGGCGGCGCGCCCAACGTCTACCTGACGGACATGCGGCTGGACCTGGGCAGCTTCATCTCCAACTTCGCCGGCCCGATCCTGCAGGAGGTCAAGAAGGTCACCGGCCCGATCGCCGCGGCGCTCAAGCCCGTCACCGACCCGCTGCCGGTGATCTCCAGCCTGGTGGGCGCGCCCACCAGCGCGATCGACATGATCCTGATGTTCGGCGGCAAGGGGGTGGCCAAGTACAAGGCCTTCCTGGACACCGTCAAGGGCATCATCGACCTGATCAACGCCATGCCTTCGCCCTCCGAGGCGCGGGGCGTGATGATCAACTTCGGCAACTACTACTTCAGCAGCCAGGGCGACGTGCGCAAGCCCCAGGCGTATGACAACCGCAAGCAGGCGGCGCAGGCCCCGGCCAAGACCATCGATCCGCTGGCCCAGGCGCGCAACCCGGCCTCCGCGGCGGGCGGCGCCAACGCCAGCCGGCCGTCATCGGCCGCGTCCACCAAGGCCGCGGGCGGCAAGACCCAGTCCTTCCTGTCCAAGAGCAAGACCCTGCAGGGCCTGCGCTTCCCGGTGCTGGACAACCCGATGACCGCCATCGGCATCCTGACCGGCGCCTCCAACGTCGACCTGGTGATCTTCGACCTGCCCACCCTGCAGATCGAGGCGAAGGTGTCCAAGGACATCTGGATCTTCGCGCCCTTCCTCAGCGCCAACTTCACCGCCGGCATCTCCGCGAAGGTGGAACTGTCCTTCGGCTACGACACGCGGGGCCTGAACCTGTTCCGCGACTCGGGCTGGCAGAGTCCGGAGTACCTGTTCTACGGCCTGCACGTGCGCGACTGGTACGACGGCGGCGGCGAGCGGGTGGAGTTGCAGATCGACATGCAGGTGTCGGCTGCCGCACAGATCGGCGGCGACTTCATCATCATGCAGGTCAAGGCCGGCGTGGCCGGCGGCATCTTCGGCGTGGTCAAGTTCGACCTCAACGACGTGGCCAGCCGCGAGGGTGTCTACGACGGCAAGGTCTACATCGACGAGCTGTTCTACATCCTGCAGAAGGACGTGACCGGCCTGTTCGACATCAGCGCGGAGTTCCGCGCCAAGGTCTGGGCCTTCGTCACCATCAAGCTCAAGCTGCTGTTCTTCTCGATCACCATCGTCGACATCCAGAAGACGATCGTGGACGTGGTGATCTGGCGTTTCGACTACCACCGCCACTTCCAGCTGGCGCCCCTGGGCGTCGTCGACGGCAATGGCGTGCTGACGGTCTTCACCACGGCCGGCAACGACAAGATAGACCTCTACCAGACCCAGGATGGGCGCATCCTGGTGGACGTGGCGGGCGATACGCAACGCTTCCAGAACGTCAAGGAGATTTTCATCGACGGCGGCGCGGGCAACGACCGCATCACCATCCACGACTCCGTCGAGCGCAAGACCCGCATCCTGGGCGGCGCGGGCGGGGACACGCTGGTCTCCTACTCCGATGCCAACATCGTGCTCGAAGGCGGCGACGGCGACGACACGCTGGTGCAGTTCGGTGCGGCCGGCATCGTGATGCGCGGCGGCCGCGGCAACGACGTGCTGGTCGGCGGCGAAGGCGACGACCAGCTGTACGGCGACGAGGGCGACGACCAGCTGTATGGCGACGAGCCCCCCGACCAGTTCGGCAAGGACGGTGCGCGCGGCTTCGGCGGCAAGGACGTCCTGTCCGGCGGCGCCGGCAACGACCTGCTGTTCGGCCAGTACAACGACGACCGCCTCATGGGCGATGCCGGCGTGGACCGGCTGTACGGCAGCGACGGCGACGACGTGCTGTTCGGCGGCGCCGACGACGACATCCTGCACGGCGAAGACGGGGACGACGAGTTGCGCGGCGATGCCGGCAACGACGTCCTGGTCGGTGCGGCGGGCGACGACCGCAACTTCGGCGGTGACGGCGCCGACCAGATCCACTGGACGGTGGGCGAGGGCATGGACCGCTTCGTCGGGGGCGCAGGCATCGACCAGGCCAACCTCTATGCCGAGGAATACGCCATGCCGGCATCGCTGGCGCGTGACTTCGTCGAGATTGCCGCGGTCGCCGGATCGCAGGACACGCAGGTGTTCTGGCAAAGCGCGCGCTTCGAGGAACTGCTGCTGTCTGACATCGAGACACTGGACCTGAACGTCATGGGCGGCGAGGACGAGGTCACGGTCAACGAGACCGCGCGCGGCGTCTCCCTCAACGCGATCATGTTGCGTCTGGGTGAGACCGCCAGCCTGTCGGCCGCCGGCAAGGCCAGCCAGGGCGACGGCGCCAGCGACGTCGTGCGCATCGTCGGCTCGGACACGGCGGCCGACGCGGTCTCGGCGCAGGCCTCGATCGGCAAGGAAGCCAGCTTCTTCGTGCATGCCGCGGTGCCCACGGGCACCAACTCCCTGGCCACCAGCCCCATCCGCCAGCGGATCACCGTGGTCAACCTGGCGCGTCAGGCTGCTTACCAGGACGAGGTCCGCATCGAGACGCGTGGCGGCAACGACCTGGTCGACCTGACCGGCTTGCGCATCGCCAGCGGGTCGGCCGGCGGCTTCGTCCGCCACGTCGTGGCGGGCGCCGGCGACGACACGGTCCTGGGCAGCAGCCTGGACGACCTGATCGACAGCGGCGCCGGCGACGACGTCGTCACCCCGGGTGAAGGCGTGGACGTCCTGCTCGACGCCAGCGGGCGGGACATCTTCATCTACAACGCCGAGATGCTGGACGCGCGCAAGCAGTCGGTCGCCTACAGCCTGCTGGACAACCAGCTGACCATCCGGCACGTCAACGCCAGCGGCGCCAGCGTGTCGGTGCAGGTGGAGGACCTGCGCGACTTCGAGGAAATCCAGCTTCTGGGCAGCGCCCAGGACGACAGCTTCGAGCTGGACCAGGTGGCGACCCGCGTGGTGCTCGATGGCCGCGAGGGCAGTGACAGCTACTACCACCACGCCAATGCCGGCGTCAGCCGTTTCGACGTGGAGGCCTACAGCAAAAACGTGGTCACGCTCGGCACCGCGCCCGCCGCGGCGCCGTCGGACGGCGACCTGCTGGTGGGCATGGACCTGATGACGCTGACCCTGGCCACGGGCGCGGCGATGCCCTCCATCACGGCGCAAAAGACCGTGCTGCGCGGCACCGCCTCGGGCATCTACGCGACGGTGCAGGCGTATTCGCCCGCCACCGGCAAGCTGGTGCTGTCCGACCTGACGGGCCTGCCGCAGCACGGCGAGACCTTCGAGGTCGTGGGCCAGGCGGCGGCGATGCCGTTGACGCTGGACTTCGGCATCACCGCCGTCGGCGGCCTGACGGGGTCGCTGGGCGACTGGACCGAGGCGGATGGCAGCAAGCTGTCCGTGGGCATGCTGCTGCAAGGCACGGATGCCCTGCTGCGGGTGGTGTCCATCGATGCCGCCCTGGGCAGCGTGCGCGCCGAGCTGCTGTGGGGCAACGTGACCGCCACCGCCCAGACCCTGCAGGGCACGGCCCACCGCTTCCAGGTGGCGACCAAGCTGGCGCAGGCCGCCTTCGCCGCCGACCGACTGGACCTCAAGGCGGTCAGCGGGGCGGCCGCCGGCGACCTGCTGCGCGCGACCGATGGCAGCGTGCTGCGTGTGGCCTCCAGCGACGGCAAGGTCATGCAGGTCGAACTGCTGGCGGGCCGCTGGGTCGACAACCAGCTCGTCACGCTGGCCAGCGGCGGGACGGCCCGCCTCGTGCTGCCGCCGGCGCTGCCGGGCGCGGCCGTGACGCTGGACTACGCCCGCATCGACGCGTCTGCCGCGGCCCCGGCCGTGGGCAGCCTCTACACCACGGCCAACGGCTCCGCGTTGCTGCGCGTCACCGCCGTCACCGCCACGCAACTGGGCTTCGAGCTCCTCGAAGGCGCCTTGCAGCCCGGCCTCCTGGATGCCAGCCTGAGCGGCGCGTTCGCGGTTCCCGGCAAGATCGGGCTGCGGGCGCTGGCGTCGCCGCAGGACGCGGCCGTCCTCGCGCTGACGATGGGCGAGGAAGCCCTGCGCGCCAGCGGCACGCGGCGCGAGATCGCGGTCGACACCACCGGCGTGGCCGGCACCTACTACACCACCGCCAGCGGCGCGGTGTTCAAGC
>CAZCTU010000145.1:0-4743 GCA_964501495.1 uncultured Ramlibacter sp. | reverse complement strand
TGTACGAGTACTCGGAGGTCCAGGGCAATGGCTGCAGCATCGGCCCTAACCCGGTCGACGTGGCCAAGGCCGCCGCGGGCAAGACCATCGCCCTGTTCGCGCTGCCGGGTGCCTACACCCCCACCTGCTCGGCCAAGCACGTGCCCGGCTACGTCGAGAAGTTCGATGAACTGAAGAAGGCCGGTGTCGACGAGATCTGGTGTCTGAGCGTCAACGACGCCTTCGTGATGGGCGCCTGGGCCCGTGAGCAGAAGACCGGCGGCAAGGTTCGCATGCTCGGCGACGGCAGCGCCGATTTCGCCAAGGCCACCGGCCTGACCCTGGACCTGACCGCCCGCGGCATGGGCCTGCGCAGCAACCGCTACTCGATGCTGGTCAAGGACGGCAAGGTGGTCACGTTGAACGTCGAGGCCCCGGGCAAGTTCGAGGTCAGTGACGCCCAGACCCTGCTGGCGCAAGCCAAGGGCTGATCGCCTCCCCCAAGACAGTCAAGCGGCCTGCCGTGGATTCACGGCAGGCCGCTTGTCTTTTCGGGGTGTGCCAGGCCTCGCGGGGCCTCGAAACGCAGGCCCGGGCCGCTCAGAGATGGGCCTTGAGGTAATGCGCCCCGGCGATGGGGTTGTGATAGTAGGGCGGGATCTCGGCGAAGCCCAAGTCTACGTACAGGGCTCGGGCCGCCTCCATGTCGCTCAGTGTGTCCAGCAGCACGCAGGCGTAGCCGGCCTGCCGCGCCGCATCCAGGGCCGCCTCGGCCAGGGCGCGGCCCAGGCCGAAGCCGCGGAAGGCGCGGCGCACGTACAGCCGCTTCATTTCCGCGGCGCCGGGGTAGTCCGAGGTGTCCAGGGGGCGCAGCGCGCAGCAGCCTGCCACCACGCCGTCCACCCGTGCCAGCAGCAGCGCGCCGCGCGGCGCCGCATAGGCGCCGGGCAGGCTGGCCAGTTCCTCCTCGAAGCCCTGGAAATCAAGCGCAATGCCCAGACTGTCCGCGTACTCCAGGAAAATCTTCCGCGCGGCCTGCAGGCCGTCGGCTTCGCCGGGGGCGACGATCTGGATCTCGGGGGCGGGGGACGGGTCCAAGGACGGGGGCGGGAGTGGCGACCCGGCCAGTGTAGCGCGGGCCCTCAGCCTGCCTGCCGGACCAGCCAGAGGACGGTGCCGCCCGCCGCCAGCGCCAGCACCAGGGCCCACAGTCGCATCGGCAGGTCATCGCGCGAGGCTGGCGCCGGCGCGTCGAGCGATTTGTCCCCGTGCACCATCGGCGCGATCAGGTTCTGGCGCCGGGCGAAGAGGTAGTAAAGCACCGCGCCCACATGCACCACCACCAGCAGCAGCACCAGCAATTTGCCCAGGTGCTTGTGCCAGTCGGTCGCCGCCAGGCCAGCGGCTGAGCTGACCAGGTGGTTGAGCGGGCCAACGAAGGCGATCTCGTCGTCGGACACCAGGCCGGTGCCGACCTGCAGCGCCAGCACGAGCAGCAGCGCGATCACCGCCAGCGTGCCCAGCGGAGAGTGACCCACCCGGTCGTCGGGATGCGGATTCCCGCCCAGGTAGGCACGAATCCGCGCGGGCGTGGGGCGCCAGCTCGAGAAGCGCGCCCAACGGCTGCCGAACAGGCCCCATGCCAGCCGGAACAGCAACAGGGCCAGCACCGCGTAGCCGAAGCGGGGGTGCCAGTCGGCGGGCACGCCCGGGATCTGCGCGCTGGCCACGGCCCCGATGACGGCCAGGGCCAGGGCCCAATGGAAAAGCCGCAAGGGCAGGTCCCAGACGCGAACGGTGACTGGGGCGGGCATGGCGTCGGGCTGCAGGGCGCTGAGGTCGGGGGCTTGCTTCATTGGGTCAATTCCTGGGACATGCACACGCCGGCCAGGCATCTGATACAAATGCCGAGGCTCCACGGAGCCCGATCATTGTTGCTTATCTGTGTGAACCCGCCGTAAACCCCCTGTCCATGGCGGCACACGCACCCAGGGAGACCCATCTTGAAGCTGCCCGTTTCCGTTGCCCTCTCGGCCCTCGCCCTTGCCATCGCCCTGCCGGCCTCCGCCCAGACCGGTGTCGCCTTCGCCAAGCCGGAAGACGCGGTGAAGTACCGCCAGAGCGCCCTCTCCCTCATGGGCACCCACCTGACCCGCCTGGGCCAGATGAGCGCCGGCCGGGTCCCCTATGACGCCAAGCAGGCGGTCGAGAACGCCGAGGTCCTGGCCACGCTCTCGCGCCTGCCCTGGGCCGGCTTCGGGCCGGGCACCGACAAGCTCTCGACCAAGGCCAAGCCGGAGATCTGGACCGAGCAGGCCAAGTTCAAGGACCATGCCGACAAGATGCAGGGCGAAGTGGCCAAGCTGCTGGCGGCCGCCCGCACCAACAACCTGGACAACCTCAAGGCGGCCTTCGGCCCCGCGGCCAACAGCTGCAAGGCCTGCCACGACAACTTCCGCAACTGAGTCGCGCAGCCCGGACCCGGGCGCATCGCGCGACCACGAAAAAGCCCGGCGATGCCGGGCTTTTTGATGAACGCCACGCAGGGCTCAGGCCTCGGCCAGGAGCTTCTCGATCAGCAGGTGCATCTCGTCGAAGTCGGGTGTGCCGACATAGCGCTTGACCACCTGGCCACGCTTGTTCACGAGATAGGTGGTGGGGGTCAGGCGCACATCGCCCCAGGCCCTGGCGACATCGCCGGTGTTGTCGATCGCCACCAGGAAGGGGAGCTTGCGGGTCTCGGTGAAGTTCACCACATAGGCCGGCGGGTCGTAGCTCATGGCGACGGCCAGGGTCTGGAAGCCGCGGGCCTGGTACTTCTGGTGGGTGGCGACCATCTCGGGCATCTCGGCCACGCAAGTGGTGCAGCTGGTGGCCCAGAAATTGACCAGGGTCACCTTGCCGCGCAGGTCCTCGGTGGTCTTCTTGCTGCCATCGAGCAGGACGAAGGTGGAGGACGGCGCGCGGTCGCTCGGGCCGGACAGATAGACGGCCGCGGCGGCGACCGCCAGCAGGGCGAGCGCGATCAGGCTCCAGGCGCGTTTGGTCATGGCATTCAGTGGGGGCGGGTCGGAAGCTTGAAGTATGCCTGCGGCCCGGCCGCGTCGCCGGCACCAGAGCGGGATATCCGCCCGGCGCCTGGGGTGGTTGGCGCCCAGGCCGGCCAGATTTCGGGTGCGCCCGGGGCCGGCGGGCACGCGGGAGAGGTCCCGGGCGAGGATGCCGTCTGGCGAGTTCATTCAGCCATTCCGGGTCAGCCCGCCGGGGGCGGCCGCTCCGGGAAGTCCCGGACGCGGCGCGAGACATAATCCCGTTTGATGAATGGCGTCCTGATCATCTGCCACGCACCCCTCGCGCATGCCCTGCGCCAGTGCGCCTTGCATGTGTTCCCTGACTGCGGGGCCACCGTCGCCGCGGTGGACGTCCAGCCCAACCTCTCGCCCGAGGAAACCCTGGCCACCGCCCGCATCGCGCTGCAGCAGCTGCTGCACGCGCCGCAGGTCGAGACCGCCCTGGTGCTCACCGACCTGTTCGGCGCCACGCCGAGCAACGTGGCCCAGAAGCTGGTCGACGGGGTCCACACCCGTCTGGTCACCGGCGTCAACCTGCCCATGATCCTGCGCGCGGTGAGCTACCGCCACGAGCCGCTGGACGCCCTGGTGGCGCGCGCGGTCAGTGGCGGCACCCAGGGCGTGATGCAGGTGGCCATCACCGCACCGCAGAACCAGAACCAGAGACAGACCCCTCGCCATGATCCAGACGCCCATCACCATCAGCAATAAGCTCGGCCTGCACGCGCGCGCCTCGGCCAAGCTCACCAAGCTGGCGGGCAGCTACCCCTGCGAGGTCTGGGTCGCCCGCGGCGAGCGCCGCGTCAACGCCAAGAGCATCATGGGCGTGATGATGCTGGCCGCCGGCCTGGGCACCGACATCGTGCTCGAGACCAGCGGCGAGCAGGAGCGCGAGGCCATGGACGCGCTCGTCGCGCTCATACAGGACAAGTTCGGCGAGGGAGAATGAGCCTGTGACCTTCGCCATCCACGGCCTCCCCGTCGCCCGCGGCATCGCCATCGGCCGCGCGGTGCTCATGGGCGGCCGGGTGGACGTGGCGCACTACTTCATCGACCCGATGCAGGTCGATGCCGAGATCGCCCGGCTGCGCGAGGGCCGTGACGCGGTGGTCGACGAGATCCACCGTCTCCAGCAGACCATCGCCGGCATGGGCCCGAAGGAGGCGCCGCACGAGCTGACCGCGCTGCTGGACGTGCACCTGATGCTGCTGCAGGACCAGGAGCTGGTTGCCGGCGTCAAGCACTGGATCACCGAGCGCTTCTACAACGCCGAGTGGGCGCTGACCACGCAGCTCGAGCTCCTCTCGCGCCAGTTCGACGAGATGGAGGACGAGTACCTGCGCGAACGCAAGTCCGACCTCGAGCAGGTGGCCGAGCGCATCCTCCGCTACATGAAGGGCGTCGGCTCGCCGGTCGTCCAGCCGGGCGCGCGCCGCGGCCCCGGCCCGCGCCAGCAGGACCTGCAGCTCGAGGGCACGACCGACGTGCCCCTGGTGCTGATCGCGCACGACCTCTCCCCGGCCGACATGCTGCAGTTCAAGCAGTCGGTGTTCGCCGGCTTCGTGACCGATGTCGGCGGCAAGACCTCGCATACGGCGATTATGGCTAAGGCCTTGGAAATACCCGCAGTGGTAGGGCTGGAACAGGCCACGGCAAAAATTAAAACCGGCTATACCATCATTGTCGACGGCAC
>CAZCTU010000144.1:0-4744 GCA_964501495.1 uncultured Ramlibacter sp. | reverse complement strand
GTCGCACGCGGCACCGATGCCGGCGACATCCAGCGTCGAATGCCCCTGCATGTCGGCGTGCAGGGCGGTTTCGCGTTCAATGGCGACTTCGCAGCCTTGCGCGGAGAGGAACTGGGCAATATCCTCCAGGGCCGCGCGGGTGCTGCCGCTGGCCGCGCCCGAGGCCGGGTACTTGCCAATCAGCGCGACGTGGCGGAATTGCGAAGTCATTTGTAAATTACATCATTAAAATCCGGCTAAAGCCGTCCGCCATGCTCGATGACCGTGCCAAGTTGTTGTTGAAAGCCCTGGTCGAGCGATACATCGCCGACGGGCAACCCGTGGGCTCGCGCACCCTGTCGCGGGCCTCGGGCCTGGAGCTGTCGCCTGCCACCATCCGCAACGTCATGTCCGACCTGGAGGCGCTGGGTCTGATCGCCAGCCCCCACACCTCGGCCGGCCGCATCCCCACCGCCCGCGGCTACCGCCTCTTTGTCGACACCATGCTCACCGCCCAGCGGGAGCAGCTGGCCGCCCCCAGCCTGGCGCCGGACCAGCCCCAGAAGGTGATCGCCAACGCCGCCCACCTGCTGTCCAACCTCTCGCATTTCGTCGGGGTGGTGATGGCGCCGCGCCGCAGCTCGGTGTTCCGACACATCGAGTTCCTGCGCCTGTCCGAGCGGCGCTACCTGGTCATCATCGTCTCGCCCGACGGCGACGTGCAAAACCGCGTGGTCTTCACCGAGCATGACTACACCCAGCAGCAGCTGGTGGAGGCCTCCAACTTCCTCAACGCGAATTACGCGGGCCTCGAGATCGAGCAGGTGCGCGAGCGGCTCAAGGGCGAGGTCGACACCCTGCGCGCCGAGATCGCCAAGCTGATGCAGACCGCGGTCGACGCCAGCTCCGAGGCCATGAGCCAGGCGCAGGACGA
Organism: uncultured Ramlibacter sp.; assembly: GCA_964501495.1. Classification (GTDB taxonomy): domain Bacteria; phylum Pseudomonadota; class Gammaproteobacteria; order Burkholderiales; family Burkholderiaceae_C; genus Ramlibacter. The sequence continues at coordinate 3,831 of CAZCTU010000144.1, read as the reverse complement.
GGTGGTCATCTCCGGAGAGCGCAACCTGCTGGCGGTGAGCGACTTCTCCAGCGACATGGGCCAGCTGCGCCGGGCCTTCGACCTGTTCGAGCAGAAGACACAGCTGATGCGCCTGCTGGACATCTCCAGCCAGGCCGAGGGCGTGCGCATCTTCATCGGCGGCGAGAGCCAGGTCGTGCCCTTCGAGGAGCTCTCGGTGGTGAGCGCGCCCTACGAGGTCGACGGCCAGGTGGTGGGCACGCTGGGCGTGATCGGTCCCACCCGCATGCCCTACGACCGCATGATCCAGATCGTGGACATCACCTCCCGGCTGGTGTCCAACGCGCTGAGCCACCACAAGTAGGCCGCGTGTGTCGCGGCTCGGCACGGCCCCGCCTCAGCGTCGCGCCGTGCTCCCCCCCAGCGACTCCAACACTCCGAGCCACAGCGCATTGCGTTCGATGCCCGGTTGCGGGTCCTGGTGGCCGCTGGCGCCCGCCCAGACCGCGGTCTGCACCATGACGATGCCCGAGGAGGGTTGGACATAGACGGCCTGGCCGTGGACCCCCTGGAGCACGAAGGTGCGCTCACGCAGCGGCAGCGTCCAGAACTGGTAGCCATAGCCCATGTAGGGCGTGGCCCGCAGCGGCTGCAGGGCCGCTGGCTGGCGTGCCGGGTCGGTGGCCTCCAGCACGTAGTCGCGGGGAATGACCTGCCGGTCTCCTGCCTTGCCGTCGTTGGCGAGCATCAGCCCCAGGCGCGCCCAGTCCCGGAGTGAGGCGTTGAAGCAGTTGTAGGCGGACTCCTGGCCGGCCGAGTCGGTGCACCAGAAGGCCTCGCGCTCGGCGCCCAGGGGCTCCCACAGCCACTCGCGGGTGAGGTCGGCCATGTTGCGGCCGGTGGCGGCGGTGAGCACCCGGCCCAGAACCTCGGTCTCAGCGCTCGAGTAGGCGAATTTTTCGCCTGCGGGCGCGTGGCGGTCGGTGATCGAGCGAAGGACTTCCTGTGGCGTGGGTTTGCCGGTGTTCATGGCGAGGCCCAGGCGGGCCACGTCGTCCTTGCCGTCGTAGCGTTCGGTGAAGGTCAGGCCCGAGGACATCCGCAGCAGGTGACGGATCGAGGTGGCGCCGTAGGGGCTCCCCGCCAGATCGCGCGCGTAGCGCTCGGTCGGGTCGTCCAGGGAGGCGATCTGGCCCTTGGCATGGGCCACGCCGACCAGCAGCGACGTGACGCTCTTGGCCATCGAGGCCGAGCGGAACAGGTGGTTCTCGTTGCGGTCGTACCGATAGCGTTCCAGCACGATCTCGCCGTTCTTCATCAGCAGCAGGCCGGTGACCCGCTGGCGCTCGAGGTAGTCGTCGACCGAGAGCGAACGGCCGGCGAGGCGGTAGCGGATGGGGGGCGTCTGCGTCGCGCGTGCCAGTGGCCGCGCCTGCGGCGGCTTGGGCACCCAGGCCGCACGCACGCCCGGCACCTTGTCCAGCGCCGACCACGAGCCCACCTGGAAGTTCGGAGCCGAGATCCTGCCCGGGCTGGGGGCGACCGGATAGCCCGCTGCCCGCCCCAGAAGGTCGGCGTCGGGTTCGGCGCGCGCGGTCGAGGCCCCCGGCCAGGCCCCCAGGCCCATCCAGGTGGCCAGGACGACAAGCGCGATCCGGCCAGGCGAGCGCACGCGCGCGGCCAAGGGGCAGGCAGTGTTCATGTGGACCATTCTAGGCAGGGTGCCCAGGACGGTCCGCGGTGGCGCCTCACCCCTTCTTGGCCAGCCCCACGTCGTTCACGATGCGGTACATCAGGTCGCGGTCCTTGAGGAACTCGCGCTGGAAGGCGTCGACCGACAGCGGGTTCGGGTCCAGGCCCAGGCCGATCAGGCGGTCCTGCACCACTTTCGTCGAGGCGACCTTGTTGATCGCGGCGTTGAGCTTTTCGACCGTCGCCTTCGGGATGCCGGCCGGGCCGATCAGGCCGAACCAGGACTCGAACTCGAAACCGGGCAGGCTCGACTCGGCGATGGTGGGCACATTGGGCAGCTGCGCGCTGCGCTTCTTGCCGGTGATGCCCAGGATGCGATAGCGCGGGTCATTGCGGAAGGCGGCGGAGCCCGCGGTGGGCACGATGACGGCCTGGGCGCGGTTGCCGCCCACGTCGGTCACCGCTTCGGCGGTGCCCTTGTACGGAATGTGGACCACGTCGATGCCCGCGGCCTTCACGAAATACGCCATGGCCAGGTGGGTGGAGCTGCCGATACCCGCCGAGCCGTAATTGAGCTGGCCCGGCTTGGACTTGGCCAGCGCGATGAACTCGGCGACCGTCCGCACCGGCAGCTCGCCGCTCACCAGCAGGATGTAGTTCTGGTCACCGAGGTTGGCGACGACCTGGAAGTCCTTGATCGGGTCGTAGCTGGGCGTGGCGCCCATGGCGGCGGTGACGAAGTGGCTGGAGGCGGCCATGAGCAGCGTCTTGCCATCGGGTTCGGCCTTGGCCACGGCCACGGTGCCGATGGCGCCGCCGGCGCCCGGTTTGGCCTCGATGATCCAGGTCTGGCCCGTCTCGGCGCCCAGCTCGTTGTGGATGGCACGGGCCGGCGCCTCGCGCGCGCCGCCGGCGGCGAAGGGCACGATGATGCGGCTCACGTTGCCGCCGGCCTGGGCCAGTGCTTCCAGGGGCAATGCGCTGGCCGCCAGGCCACCGCCAAGGCCGCCGAGGGCGGCCAGAAGCTCACGTCGTTTCATCTGCGTCTCCTTTTCACTTGTCTTGTTGGCGGGCATCTCAGCCCATGATGCGGTGGAAGTCCTCGAACAATTCATCGACCGAGAAGCGCCGCGGAATCAGCCGCTGCTCGTGCGAGTAGCGGATCAGGATTTCCAGCGCGCGCCGGTTCGGCTCCACGCCGAAGGGGGTGAGGTCCGGCTGGCCCGCGGGGCGCTGGGCGTCGGCTTCGGCCTTGCTCGCGAGCAGGGCCTGGTAGATCGCGCGCACCAGCTCCGGCCGCTCGCGGCACAGATCTTCGCGCACCGCCACCATGTGGTTGATCGGGACCAACCCGTGGCGCGCGGCCCAGGCCTGCGCCGCCTGATGCGGCGCGGGCAGCACGGGCACCAGACGCGGGTCGTCGGGCAGGTCGGTGCCGATGATGGCGGCGTCGAGGTCGCCGGCCACCAGGCACTCGAAGGCGTTGCGACCCGAGTCGTCACGGGTCACGCCCGCCGGGTCGGGGAACTCGGCCAGGTGCCCGTCCTCCGACGTCACCCAGTGCACGCCGTCGAGGTTGACGCCGTAGTCGTCGGAGATGATGCCGCGCACCCAGGTCACCGTGGTCTGCGCATAGGCGCGGATGCCGACCCGCTTGCCTTGCAGCTGGTCGGCGCGCAGGGGACGGTCGGCGTGGCACACGAGGCAATGGTGCTGGTTGCGGCCGGCGCCCACCACCGCCGGCAGCAGCACCAGGGGCTTGCCGTAGGCGCGGGCCTGCAGGTAGGTGACGAGGGCCAGTTCGGCCACGTCGAAGGACAGCTCGCGCACCACGCGCTTGAAGGCGCGGTTGGGGGTCTTGACCGGGTCGTACTCGAGCTCGAACAGGTCGGACGACACCCGGCCCTCGCGCAGGGCCCGGGTGTTGGGGTAGTCGCCCAGGAGGGTGGTGAGGCGCAGGCGCTCGGTGGCCATGGTTACCGTCCTCAGGCCTTGCCCGTGCCCAGCGAAGGGTAGAGGCGGCGCGCGGTGCCGGAGAAGATCCACTCGCGGTCCGCAGCGGACAGGGTGCGGGTGGCGTCCAGCGCCAGCTGCAGCTGGTGGGCCAGGCCGCCGGCCGAGGCCGGGAAGTTGGAGCCCCAGGCGATGCGGCGCGCGCCG
>CAZCTU010000143.1:0-4771 GCA_964501495.1 uncultured Ramlibacter sp. | reverse complement strand
CCCCCATGTCGGCCAGCACCATGCCGCAGGTGGGGCCCATGACCATGTGGGTGAATTCGACGACGCGCAGGCCTTTCAAGGGCTGGGAGGCGGCAGGGGTGTCCGAAGAAGTGTGGGCGGGAGCGTTCATGCGGGAATGGCGGCAGTGGCAGCGGTGGGGGCCGTGGAGGCGGGCAGCAGGGTCTTGGGCAGGCCGGCGCGCCAGAGGCTGCCGTAGAGGGTCTCGCCCTCGAGCCAGCCGGCCAGGCGCTGGCGCAGGGCCAGCAGGGCGTCGATATTCAAACCGGTCTCGATGCCCATGCTGGCGAACATGTAGGCCAGGTCCTCGGTGCTGACGTTGCCGCTGGCGCCGGGCGCGTGCGGGCAGCCGCCGATGCCGCCCAGGCAGGCGTCGAAGCGGGTCACGCCGGTCTGCAGGGCGGCCAGGCAGTTGGCCAGGCCCAGGCCCCGGGTGTCGTGGAAGTGGGCGGTGTCCAGGCGCTCGCCGGCCACGCGGCGCACCTGCTCGAACAGGCGGAAGACCATGGCCGGGTCGGCATAGCCCACCGTGTCGGCCAGGCTCACCTTGTCGGCGCCGGCGTCGAGCACGGCGGCCACGATGCGCACCACCTCGGCCTCCTCCACCCGCCCCTGCAGCGTGCAGCCGAAGGCGGTGCTGATGCCGACCTCAAGCAGGGTGTGCGAGCCGGCGGCATCGCGCGCGGCGCGCATGCGGCCGATCTCGGCCACCACCTCGTCGGGGGTCTTGCGCAGGTTAGCCAGGCTGTGCGCGTGGCTGGCCGAGATCGGCACCAGCATCGCGTGGGCCTCTTCGGCGATGGCGCGCTCGGCGCCCTTGAAGTTAGGGACCAGCACCGTGGCCTTCAGGCCCGGCAGGGTCCTGGCCAGGGCCAGGACCTCGGCGGTATCGGCCAGCTGCGGCAGGCGGTGGGCCGGCACGAAGGAGCCGACCTCCAGCTCGCGCAGGCCGGCGGCATGGGCAGCGCGCAGCCACTCGAGCTTGGTGGCGGTGGGCACGGTGCGGGGCAGGATCTGCAGGCCGTCACGCAGGGCGACGTCGCGGATCACGACCCGGGCGGGCCAGACCGGCGAGAGGGACAGGGAGTTCGTCGAAGCCATGGCCGGAGTTTAGAATTTCCGGAATCGGCAAGAATCGAATTATTTTCACCAAAAGCTTCCCGATTGGAATATTTAAACCCGCCCCGCCATGCGTGACCTCGACCTGACCAGCCTGCGCCTCTTCGTCGCCGTCTGCGAGACCGGCAACATGGTCCGCGCCGGCGAGCGCGCCCACATCGTGGGCTCGGCGATCAGCAAGCGGCTGGCGCAGCTCGAGGCGCACCTGGGCATTCCCCTGCTGGTGCGCAAGCGCTACGGGGTCAAGCCCACCGTCGCCGGGCAGACGCTGCTGGAACACGCCCGCGCCATGCTGGAAAGCGCCTCGCGCATCGAGGCCGACCTGGGCAACCTGGCAGCCGGCGCGCGCGGCCAGGTACGGGTGCTGGCCTCGGTCTCGGCAATGACCGAGTCACTGGCCGACGACGTGGCCACCTTCCTGGCCCAACCCGCGCACCGCGCCATCCAGGTCGACCTGGAGGAGCGGGTCAGCCCCGAGATCGTGCGCGGCGTGCGCGAGGGCATGGCCTCGCTGGGCGTGTGCTGGGACGCCGCCGACCCCGGCGAGCTGCAGACCCGCCCCTACCGGCGCGACCACCTGTGCCTGGCGGTGCCGCGTGGCCATGCCCTGGCGCGCCGCCGCAAGGTGCGCTTCGAGGAGACGCTGGCCTACGAGCATGTGAGCCTGCCAGTGAACAGCGCAGTGCAGGTGCGGCTGCAGCAGGAGGCGCTGCAACTGGGCGCGCCGGTGCGGCACCGGGTCATCGTCACCAACTTCGAGGCCGCGCTGCGGGTGGTGCGCGCGGGCCTGGCGATCAGCGTCATTCCGCGCGAGCTCGCCGCGCCTCTGGCCCAGGCCTATAGCCTCGCCCTCATCCCGCTGGACGAGCCCTGGGCCCGCCGGCAGTTCATCGTCTGCTTCCGCGACGAACCCTCCCTCACCCCCTCGGCCCGCCAGCTGCTGGAGCACCTGTGCAAAACCGCCGCGGCTGAACCCGACGCCCATGACGATGCTTGACCTCGGCGCGCGCCCGCGCCTGCTCTTTCTCACCGAAGACCCGGCCACCCTGCGCCGCCAGCTGGCCGGCGAGCGCCTCACGCCCGCCGAGGCCGGGGCGCTGCGGCATGACGTCTCCACCGACGAGATCTCGCCGGTGGCCATCCTCTCGCACTACGACGCCGCGCTGGCCCGCTACCCCTACACGGGCCTCGCCTGCCAGGGCGAGACGCCGGTCGGCGTGGGCGCGGTGCAGGCAGGCGGCTTCCAGGTCACCGTCGCCAGCCGCCGCTACGGCAAGGGCTCGTCGCGCGAGCACAGCCCCGCCGCCGAGCGCCTGGCCGGCATCCGGCTGGTGATCGCCGAGAGCTTCGAGCGCCTGTACCGGCAGAACGCCGACAACACCGGGCTCTTCACTTCCACCGACCTGGGCCTGGCCGATCGCCTGGCGCGTGGCGAGCCGGTCGACATCGAGGAACTGCTGCAGGACCGCGAACCCCTGGCCGCCGCCATCCTGCGCGCCGGCGGCCTGCTGCCCTTTGGCCGCCAGCACCTGCAGGGCAGCCAGCCGGCGCCCGCCTCGGATGACGGCCGCCCGCGCACGCTGTACGAGAAGATCCTGCGCCGCCACCTCCTGCGCACGCCGGTCACGCCGGCCGAGCCCCAGGTCGGCGAAGGCTGCTTCGTGCGTGCCGACTGGCGCTTCATCCACGAGTACTACACCGGCATGGCGGCCCACATGCTGGACACGCACCTGGGCGAAGGCGCGCCGCTGCACGAGCCGGCGAGCATCGTCGTCTTCGAGGACCACGTCGCCTACGTCGAGGAAAGCCCGGCGCACCGCAAGTCCGGCCTCATCCCCAACGTGCACCGCATGGTGCAGGCGCAGCGTGACTTCGCGGCCCGCCATGGCCTGCGCTACCACCGCACCCTCACCGACCTCGAGGCCGCCGAGGACGCCCGCCTGCCCGCCGGCCTGCGCAACGTGGCCGGCATCTCGCACGCCATGGTGGCCGAGCACTACACCCTGCCCGGGCAGTTGCTGGTCGGCACCGATTCGCACACCCCGCACAGCGGCGCCCTGGGCTGCCTGGCCTATGGCGTGGGCACCACCGACATGGCCAATGCCTTCGCCACCGGCGCGGCGCGGATGACGGTGGCGCCGGTGACCCGGGTCGAATTGCAAGGCGCGCTCAAGCCCGGCGTCACCGCCAAGGACGTGGTGCTGCACCTCCTGGCGCTGCCCGAGATCCGGCGTGGAGACGCGGTCGGCCATGTCTTCGAGTTCGCCGGGCCGGCGCTGCGCGCCCTGTCCATCGACGAGCGGGCCACGCTCACCAACATGACCGCGGAACTCGGCGGCCTGACCGGCCTCGTCGAGCCCGATGCGGAGACCGTGCGCTTTTTGAAGGAGCGGCGCGGCGTCGATTTCACCCTGGAGCCCTGGATGCGCAGCGACCCGGGCGCGACCTACGCCCAGGTGCTGACGCTGGACTGCGACACCCTCGGCCCGATGCTGGCCGCACCCGGCGACCCGGGCAAGGGCCTGCCGGTCGAGAAGCTGCCGCAGCCGGTCAAGGTGGACATCGCCTACGGCGGCTCCTGCACCGCCGGCAAGCGCGAGGACTTCGACCACTACCACGCGGTGCTGGCCTGGGGCCTGGTCCACGGCCTGAAAGTACCGCCCCATGTGCAGCTGTTCCTCCAGTACGGCACGACCGCGGTGCGGGACTACTGCGAAGCCAAGGGCTACGACCGGGTCTTCGCCCAGGCCGGCGCCCGCATCCTGCAGCCCTCCTGCGGCGCCTGCGCCAACTGCGGCCCGGGCTCGTCGACCGAGGCGGGCCAGGTGACCATCAGCGCGATCAACCGCAACTTCCCCGGCCGCTCCGGCCCGGGCCAGGTCTGGCTGGCCAGCCCGCCGACGGTGATGGCCAGCGCGTTGGCAGGCGAGCTGTGCTCCTTCGAGCAGCTGCGGCAGAAGTCCGGGGGCTGAAGCACTCACGAGGTGCGCCCGGGCGCCTGCGCGCAGGGCACCACCTCGGGCGGCGCGACAATCGCCCCATGAGCCCACCCGGCAGCGTGCGCCGCATCGCCCACCTCGACATGGACGCCTTCTTCGCGTCCGTCGAGCTGCTGCGGTATCCGCAGCTCAAGGGCCTGCCGATGATCATCGGCGGCGGCCGGCGCCGGGTCGACGAAGCGCTGCACGGCGAGTACGCCGGCCTGCCGCTGCACGAGATTCCGGTCGCCGCCTTCCCGCGCCTGAAGGACTACGTCGGCCGCGGCGTCATCACCACCGCCACCTACGCCGCCCGCCAGTTCGGGGTGGGGTCGGCCATGGGCATGATGAAGGCGGCGCGCCTGTGCCCCGAGGCCATCGTGCTGCCGGTGGACTTCGACGAGGTGCGCCGGCTCTCGCGCGCCTTCAAGGACACGATCCGCGAGATCGCGCCGGTGATGGAGGACCGCGGCGTCGACGAGGTCTACATCGACTTCACCGAGGTACCCGGCGGCCAGCGCGAGGGCGGCCGGGTGCTGGCCCGCCTGATCCAGAAATGCATCCACGAGCGCACGGGCCTGACCTGCTCGATCGGCGTGGCGCCCAACAAGCTGATAGCCAAGATGGCCAGCGAGTTCAACAAGCCCAATGGCATC
>CAZCTU010000142.1:0-4823 GCA_964501495.1 uncultured Ramlibacter sp. | reverse complement strand
AGGGCGCTGGGGGCCGGAGAGCGAGGCATGTTTGAGCCCCGCAGGGGCGAGTTTGCCTCGCGTGCCCCCAGTGACCGAGCACCGAAGGGAGCCCGAAGGGCCCCCGCATCGAAGCCGCCGGGCCCATGCCGCGTCCCCGGTGCGCTCCCGGCCAACGCCAAAAAGGCAAAGACAAAAAGAAAAGCGGCCCGAAGGCCGCTTGAGTCCAAAACCAAAGATCGATTACTCGACCTTGGCCTTGTTGCGCAGGTCGTCCTGGAACTGGGACAGCTTCTGCTGGGCCAGCTGCTGGGCAATCTGCGGCTTGACGTCCTCGAACTTGGGCATCTGGGCTTCACGCACATCGTCCAGGCGGATGATGTGCCAGCCGAACTGGCTCTTCACCGGGGCGTCGGTGAGCTGGCCCTTCTTCAGGGCCACCATGGCCTTGGAGAACTCGGGCACGTAGTTGCCGGGGGCGGCCCAGTCCAGGTCGCCGCCGTTGGCGCCGGACCCCGGGTCCTTGGATTGCTTCTTGGCGATCTCTTCAAATTTGCCACCCTTCTTCAGGCTGGCAATGATCGCCTTGGCTTCTTCTTCCTTCGCCACCAGGATGTGGCGGGCGCGGTATTCCTTGCCGCCGTTGGCTGCCACGTACTTGTCGTACTCGGCCTTCACCTCGGCGTCGGTCACCGGGTTCTTCTTCTGGTAGTCGGCGAACAGCTCGCGGATCAGGATGGCCTGGCGGGCCAGGTCCAGCTGCACGCGGAAGTCGTCGCTGGCGTCCAGGCCGCGCTTTTGCGCTTCCTGCATGAAGATCTCGCGGGTGATGACCTCGTCCTTGATCTGGGCGGCCAGGTCAGGGGTGACCGGGCGGCCGCTCTTGGCGACCTGGGCGGCCAGGGCGTCGACCCGGGAAGAGGGCACGGGCTTGCCGTTCACGATGGCCACGTTCTGCGCGAGAGCGGGCAGGGCGATGAGTGCGGCGGCAGCGGCCGCGACGATGTGCTTGTTCATGGGATGTCGGAAGGGGTCCTGGGGTCCGCGGGGAAGCAATCTGGCGACTGAATCGGGCGACTCGATCGGTCGATTGGATCAGGCGATCTCGATGGCCAGGGCATGCAGCCCCCGCGCCATGAAACCACCCAACGAATCATACACAAGGCGATGCTGGGCCACCCGGGTCTTCCCGTCGAACGCCGGACAGGCAATCCTCACCCGGAAATGCGTGCCGGAACCGGTGCCGTTGGCGCCCGCATGGCCCGCGTGCTGGGCGCTCTCGTCCTCCACCTGCAGCACGGTGGGCGACAGCGCCGCGCGCAGGCACTCGGCGATCGCCTCGGCCGTCACCCCGGCGCCCCAGGCGTCCGCCGCCGTCCCGGGCATGGCCCCGCTCACGGCCGCGGCTCCTGGCCGGAGGAGGGCGCCGGCGCCCCATCGGCGCCGAAGCGGGCCTCGTTCGCGGCTTCATCGTCCTTGATGTAGCGCCCCAGCCAGACGCTCTGGCCGATGACGAACAGCACCATCAGGCCCATGCCGCCGAAGAGCTTGAAATTGACCCAGGTATCGGTGTCGAAGCTGTAGGCCACCCAGAGGTTGAGGGCCCCCATGAAGGCAAAGAACCCGGTCCAGCTGAAGAGCATGCCCCTCCAGGCCGGCTCGGGCAGGCGCACCTTGTCGCCCATCAGGGTCTTGAGCAGGTTGCGCTTCCAGATCAGCTGGCCCAGCACCAGTGCGCCGCCCATCAGCCAGTAGAGGATGGTGGGCTTCCACTTGATGAAGGTGTCGTCATGGGCCAGCAGGGTGGCGCCGCCGAACAGCACGATCACGACCAGGCTGACCCATTGCATCGGCTCCACCCGGCCGGTGCGCCAGCGCAGCCAGCCGATCTGGGCCAGGGTGGCGACGATGGCCACCGCGGTCGCGGTGTAGATGTCCGTCACCTTGTAGGCGACGAAGAACAGGACGATGGGGAAGAAATCGAGAAGCAGCTTCATGGAGAGGATATGCGGGGAGCGGTTCAGGCGCCGGGGGCCTCGCCACGGCCGGCGGGGTTGAATTCGAGCGAGGCGGAGTTCATGCAGTAACGCAGGCCGGTCGGCGCCGGGCCGTCCGGGAAGACGTGTCCCAGGTGCGCGCCGCACTGGGCGCAGACGGTCTCGGTGCGGACCATGCCGTGGCTCACGTCGCGCTTTTCTTCAATGGCGCCGGGCCGGGCCTCGGAGAAGCTCGGCCAGCCGCAGCCGGCGTCGAACTTGGTGCCGGCGTCGAACAGCAGGTTGCCGCAGCAGACGCAGTGGTAGCTGCCGTCGGCCCAGACCTGCTCGTACCTGCCGGTGAAGGGCCGCTCGGTGGCGGCGTGTCGGGTGACCTGGAAGGCGACGGGCTCGGCGCCCTTGGCGGCCAGCAGGGCGCGCCATTCCTCGTCGGTTTTCTGGATCGGGTAGCTCATGGGGGTTCTCGGTCGTGGGTGCGCTCAGGACGAGCAGCTGATTTCCAGCTCGCCCGCCCACCCGGGCGGGAAGCCGGCGAAGTCCGCATCATGCACCGGGTCGTCCTCGAAGGGACGCTGCAGCAGGGCCAGCAGGGTGGTGACGCCGGAGAAGTCGCCGGCCTGGGCCTGGCGGATGGCGAGCTCGGCCAGGTGGTTGCGCAGGACGAACTGGGGGTTGGTGGCCAGCATGCGGGCGCCGGGCTCGGTTTCCTCTGCGAGGCGATGCATCCACCGGGTGTGCCAGGCGTCGAAGGCGGCGCCGTCCAGGAACAGGTCGCGCACCGGCGCGGCCGGCCCTCCGGCCGCATGGCGGGACAGACGGCGCCAGAAGATGGGCCAGTCCACCCGGCCGGCGGCGAGCAGCTGGAGGATGTCGTCGATGAGGGTCTGGTCCTCCTTGCGCGCCTGCGCGAAGCCGAGCTTGGCGCCCAGGGCCTGGCGCAGCGCCTGCGGGAAGGCGGTCTTGTAGATGTCCAGGGCGGCCAGTAGCGGCTCCTGCTCACCGACCAGCGGGAATAGTGCCTGGGCGAGGCAGTGCAGGTTCCAGAAGGCCACGTTGGGCTGGCGGTTCCAGGCGTAGCGGCCGGTGCTGTCGCTGTGGTTGCAGATGTGGCCAGGGTTGAAGCCGTCCATGAACTGGAAGGGCCCGTAGTCCAGGGTCAGGCCCAGGGCGCTCATGTTGTCGGTGTTCATCACGCCGTGGCAGAAGCCGGCGGCCATCCACTGCGCCATCAGGCCGGCGGTGCGCTCGGCCGCCTGCGCCAGCCAGGCGGCCTCGGCCCGGCCCTGGAAGCGGGCGTCGCTTTGGGCCAGGGCGCGCGCCTCCGGGTAGAAGCCGTCGATCACGAAGTCGGCCAGCCGGCGCAGGGCGTCGGTGTCGCCCGCGGCGGCGAAGTGCTCGAAGTGACCGAAGCGGACGAAGCTGGGCGCCACACGGGTCACCACCGCGGCGGTCTCGACCGTCTCGCGCCGCACGGGCTGCGGCGAGGCGGTGAGCATCAGGGCGCGGGTGGTCGGAATGCCCAGGGCGTGCATCGCCTCCGAGGCCAGGAACTCGCGGATCGAGGAGCGCAGCACCGCGCGGCCGTCGCCCATGCGGGAGTAGGGGGTGCGGCCGGCGCCCTTGAGCTGCACTTCCCAGCTGGCGTTCGGGCCCTTGAGCTCGCCCAGGAGCAGGGCCCGTCCGTCACCCAGCTGGCCCGCCCAGACGCCGAACTGGTGGCCGCTGTACACGCTGGCCAGCGGACGGCTGCCCGCCAGCGGTCGGTTGCCGGTGAAGGCCTCGAGCGCCTCGGGCTCGCGAAGCTGCGCCGGGTCCAGGCCCATCTCGCGGGCCAGCGGTTCGCTGAGGGCGACCAGGCGCGGGGCGGGCAGGGGCTGGGCGCCCAGCTCGGTGAAGAAATCCGGGCCCAGGCGGGCGAAGCGGTGGTCCCAGTCCAGGCCCAGGTCGACCGGCTCGAGCGGGGCCGGGCAGGGGGCGGACGGGGCCGCAGACAGGGAAGCGGCCGTGGGGGCCTGGGGGACGTGGGAGACGGAGGACATGAACGGACGGATTGTCGCCGCCGGCTCACCGCCCCTGCCGTGGCCAGGGTTTCGGACGCCCCGGTGAAATCCCGTGGACGCGACCTGGGTCAATCGCATCGCGCTGCTTGGAGGCATACTGACCAGCGTTTTCGTCCGCCGCCTTGCCGGCAACAGACCTAGAAAGAGGAGAACCCCATGCTGGGCCAGATGCAGAACCAACCCCTGCTCATTTCGTCGCTGATCGAGCATGCCGAACGCCACCACGGGGACGGCGAGATCGTCTCCCGCCGTACGGAGGGCGACACCCACCGCTACACCTGGGCCGGCGTCGCCGGGCGCTCACGCCAGGTCGCCAACGCACTCGATGCGCAGAAGCTCGGCTTCGGCGACCGCGTGGCCACCCTGGCATGGAACGGCTACCGGCACCTGGAGCTGTACTTCGGCGTCTCCGGCTCGGGCCGGGTGCTGCACACCATCAACCCGCGCCTGCACCCCGACCAGGTGGTCTGGATCGCCAACCACGCCGAGGACCAGGTCCTGTGCTTCGACACCAGCTTCCTGCCCCTGGTGCAGGCGGTGCATGCCAGGTGCACCACCATCCGCCAGTACGTGATGCTGTGCGAGGCGGACAAGCTGCCCGCGGACACCGGCATCCCCGGCCTCATCTCCTACGAGGCCTGGATCGCCGGGCAGCCGGACACCTACGCCTGGCCCTCCTTCGACGAGAACACCGCGTCGAGCATCTGCTACACCTCGGGCACCACCGGCCACCCCAAAGGCGCCGTCTACAGCCACCGCTCGACCGTGCTGCATGCCTTCGGGGCGG
>CAZCTU010000141.1:0-4834 GCA_964501495.1 uncultured Ramlibacter sp. | reverse complement strand
GCGCCGACGCCCGCCACATGACCGCGCCCGGCGTCGAAGGCCCGCGCCGCGCCATCGCCTCGGCGCTGAAGAACGCCGGCCTCAATGCGACGGACGTCGACTACGTCAACGCCCACGGCACCTCCACGCCGCTGGGCGACGTGAACGAGACCAACGCGATCAAGCTGGCCCTGGGCGACCATGCCAGGAAGATCGTGGTCAACTCCACCAAGTCCATGACCGGCCACCTGCTCGGCGGCGCCGGCGGCATCGAGTCGGTGTTCACCACCCTGGCGGTGCACCACCAGAAGAGCCCGCCCACCATCAACATCTTCAACCAGGATCCCGAGTGCGACCTGGACTACTGCGCCAACACCGCGCGGGACATGAAGATCGACGTGGCCGTGAAGAACAACTTCGGCTTCGGCGGCACCAACGGCACGCTGGTGTTCAAGCGGGTCTGATCCACCACCCGCCCTGGCCCGCCTCCCATGCGCGACGCCCCGCCGGTCACCTTGCCGGCGGGGCGTTCGCCTTTGGGGGCCTGGCTGCCCATGGGCCTGGCCTGCGCCGGCCTCGCCCTGACCGGCCTCTGGGCCTGGGAGGCGCGTGGCGGGCCGGCCTGGCCGCCCGTCGTGGGGCTGCTGGCCTGGCTGGTCTATGGCCGCTGGGTCTGGGTCGGAATCCGAAAAGGGCGAATTTCATGCGGTGGCGAACTCGCCTGGGACGGCGAGGGCTGGTACTGGCGTGGGGCGGCGGTCGATGCTGCGGCGCCAGATGCCGCAGGGGCTCTCGCGCCGGCGCCTGCCTGGGGCCTCGCGAGCTGGCCGGTGCAGCCCGAGGTCTGCCTCGACCTGCAGCGCCTGCTCCTGGTGCGGCTGTCTCCGCTCGAGCCGCCGGAAGGCCCGCGGAACGATGCGCGGGCCGGGCCGCAGCGGTGGCTCTGGCTGACGCCGGGGCGCGATCCGGGACGATGGCGGGCCCTGCGCCGCGCCCTATATTCGATTGGCAGCCGCCCCGCGCAGTGACCTGCGCCGGCGGCTGCGCCATGCCGCATCATTCACTCCACCCGCCCCCTGCCGCAGGTCCCTTGCCGGGTGTTCCCGTGCCTGAAGAGGCCGACGCCCAGCTGGTGCGCCGCACCGTCGAGGGCGACCCCCATGCCTACGACCTGCTGGTGATCCGCTACCAGCGCCGCATCGAGCGCCTGATCGGTCGCATGGTGCGCGACTCCGACCTGGTGCAGGACATCGCCCAGGAAACCTTCCTGCGCGCCTTCCGGGCCCTGCCCCAGTTCCGCGGCGAGGCCCAGTTCTACACCTGGCTGTACCGGATCGCGGTCAACACCGCCCGCAAGGCGCTGGTGACGCTGCGCCGCGACCCGCTGGTCACCGAAACCGCCTTGCGCGGGGCCGAGGAGGAGGAGGGCGGCGCCGGAGTGGGGGAGGGCGAGCTGGCCGCCGACGAGACGCCCGAGACCGAGCTGGCCGCCAAGGAGGTCGCCTCGGCGGTGAACCGGGCCATGGCCGACCTGCCCGAGGACCTGCGCCAGGCGGTGGTGCTGCGCGAGATCGAGGGCCTGAGCTACGAGGAGATCGCCGGCCTGATGCACTGCCCCATCGGCACCGTGCGCTCGCGGATCTTCCGGGCCCGCGAGGCGATTTCGGGCCGGGTGCGGCCCCTGCTGGCGCACCAGACTGGCAAGCGCTGGTAGCCCGGGCGCCCCTCCGGCGTCTGTGCCGGGAGAGCCAGGCGCGCATAAACCCCTGGTAAATCCGGGGCCGGACTTGAGCCTTCGCCCCCAGTCCCTATTTGGTCGGTGACAGAATCGCGGCGAGTTGCCGTCCGTTCGCTCGTCGGGGCCCTGTCCCCCCGAGTGCGCCATCCAAGGAGTCCCTTTCATGCCCCCTTTCCGCAAGCAGCCCTGGACCCGGGTCCTGAGTCCCCTCGCGCTGGCACTGGCGCTGTCCTTCCCCGCCGGCCTGGTGCTCACCTCGCCTGCGGCACAGGCCCAGTCCGCCCCTCAGCGCGGCGTGCCCGACTTCACCGAGCTGGCCGAGCAGGTGTCTCCCGCGGTGGTCAACATCCGCACCCTCGAGCGTGCCCGCGCGCCCGCCTCGGGCTCTGCCGACGAGGAGATGCAGGAATTCCTGCGTCGCTTCTTCGGCCAGACCATCCCGGGCGTCCCGCGGGGGCAGCCCCGCCCGAACCAGCCCGGCCCCGGGGAAGGCGAGGCCCAGCCGCGCGGCGTGGGCTCGGGCTTCATCGTCAGCAGCGACGGCTTCGTGCTGACCAACGCGCATGTGGTCGACGGCGCGGAGGAGGTCATCGTCACCCTGGCCGACAAGCGCGAGTTCAAGGCTCGCGTGGTGGGCACCCCCGACAAGCGCACCGACGTGGCGGTCATCAAGATCGAGGCCACCGGCCTGCCCACGGTCCGCATCGGCGACGTGAGCCGGCTCAAGGTGGGCGAGTGGGTGATGGCCATCGGCTCGCCCTTCGGCCTGGAGAACACCGTCACCGCCGGCATCGTCAGCGCCAAGCAGCGCGACACCGGCGACTACCTGCCCTTCATCCAGACCGATGTGGCGATCAACCCCGGCAACTCCGGCGGCCCGCTGATCAACCTGCGCGGCGAGGTGGTGGGCATCAACAGCCAGATCTACTCGCGCTCGGGCGGCTTCATGGGCATCTCCTTCGCCATCCCGATCGACGAGGCGATCCGGGTGGCCGACCAGCTGCGCGGTCCCACCGGGCGGGTGAGTCGCGGCCGCATCGGCGTCGGCATCGAGCCGGTCACCAAGGACGTGGCCGAGTCCATCGGCCTCGGCCGTGCCCAGGGCGCCCAGGTGCGCAGCGTCGAGACGGGCTCGCCCGCCGACAAGGCCGGCGTGGAGGCGGGCGACATCATCCTGCGCTTCGACGGCAAGCCGATCGAGCGCGCCAGCGACCTGCCGCGCCTGGTGGGCAACACCAAGCCGGGCAACCGCGCCACCCTCACCGTCTTCCGCCGCGGCAGCCAGAAGGACCTGACTGTGGTGGTGGCCGAGGTCGAGCCCGATCGCGGCGAGCGCCGCGCCAGCGCGCCCCAGCGCGAGGAGCGTCCGCGCGGCTCGGCCGCCACCCAGTCGCTGGGCCTGACTGTCTCCGAACTGTCCGAGGCGCAGCGCAGGGAGCTCAAGGGCAAGGGCGGGGTGCGGGTCGAGGCGGCGCAGGATGCCGCCGCCCGCGCCGGTCTGCGCGAAGGCGACGTCATCGTCGCCGTGGGCAACACCGAGGTGGCCAACCTGCGCGAGTTCGAGGCCGCCATCGGCCGCGTGGACCGCAGCCGGCCCATCGCGCTGCTGGTGCGCCGGGGCGAGCTGGCAACCTACCTGCTGCTGCGCGCGCCCCGTTGAAGGGGCCGCGCCGCCCCCGCGGAGGCGGGCGGGCGAGGGGAGGGCGCAGGAGGCTCGCGGGAGCGGTCGACGGGCGCGCGCGCGAGTAGCACGGGGCTCCCCTCCCCGTCCTAAAGCCCTCTCCCGGGCTCGGGATTGGGGGTCTTTCGGGGGCTCGGAGAAACCCGGAGGAAAAAAATTTCGGGGTTCCGAGCGATACCGAATGTATGAGTAGGTGCTCACAATTCCAGGAGCTAAACGCCTTTTCGATAGAATCGGGGGCTTGCTACTGCTGTTTCGGGGCATATCGAAACAGGGGTTCGATCACGATGCGGGATGACCTCAGGATAACCACCGCTCGTCCACAGATCGCCCACAAGTTGTCCCAGAACCTCAGCTGACAATCTGTTGATAAGTTGTGAATAAATTTCATGTTGCTGGCCAGCAACTCGCCCTGGACGCCTTTCGCGCGGCTGTACGGCGGGGGGTTTTTGCCTACAATGAAGCTCCAACTATCGCAGTTGCCATTGATTGTTGGTTCAGGGCGCGTCGTCTCTCGACGCGCCCTTTTTTCTTGGGCGAAGCTGCGCAAGCCCTTTGAATTCAATCACTTAAGTCCGCTCTCTTGATGAATCACATCAGAAACTTCTCCATCATCGCGCACATCGACCACGGCAAGTCGACGCTGGCCGACCGCCTGATCCAGCGTTGCGGAGGACTGTCCGAGCGCGAGATGTCCGAGCAGGTGCTGGACTCGATGGACATCGAGAAAGAGCGTGGGATAACCATCAAGGCGCAGACCGCGGCGCTCCAGTACAAGGCCCGCGACGGGCAGGTCTACAACCTCAACCTGATCGACACGCCCGGCCACGTCGACTTCTCTTATGAAGTGTCGCGTTCTTTGTCGGCCTGCGAAGGCGCCTTGTTGGTGGTGGACGCTAGCCAAGGTGTCGAGGCACAAACCGTGGCCAACTGCTACACCGCGCTCGACCTCGGCGTCGAGGTGCTGCCGGTCCTGAACAAGATGGACCTGCCGCAGGCGGATCCCGAGAACGCGAAGGCCGAGGTCGAGGACGTGATCGGCATCGACGCCTCCGACGCCATCCCGTGCTCGGCCAAGACCGGCATGGGCATCGACGAGATCCTGGAGGCCATCGTCGCCAAGGTGCCGGCGCCCAAGGGCAATCCCGAGGCGCCCCTGCGCGCCATGATCATCGACAGCTGGTTCGACAGCTACGTCGGCGTGGTGATGCTGGTGCGGGTGGTCGACGGCAGCCTGAAGAAGAACGAACGTATCAAGCTGATGGCCACCGGCGCCGCCTACGAGGCCGGCAGCCTGGGCGTGTTCACGCCCGCCAACCAGCCGCGCGAGTCGCTGGAAGCGGGCGAGGTGGGCTACATCATCGCCGGCATCAAGGAACTCACGGCCGCCAAGGTGGGCGACACCGTCACCCTGGAAAAGAAGCTCCCCAACAACG
>CAZCTU010000140.1:0-4876 GCA_964501495.1 uncultured Ramlibacter sp. | reverse complement strand
CGTGGACGTGGTGTGGCTGGGCCTGTACGTCCTCGTCTACTGGATGTAATCACTGCCTGCCAACGACAAGGGCCGCGCAAGCGGCCCTTGTTTTTTTGGGAGGCACCCGGAGCGGTCCCAGGTGGCCCGATGCAGCGGCCCGGAGGTCAGGCTCCGGCCGGAATGCCGGTGGGCTGCAGGTAGCCCAGCTTCCAGGCCAGCAGGATGCAGAGGAACAGGACGATGGAAAATCCCACCCGGAAGGCCAGCGCCTTGGCCATGCGGTCGGGGCGCGGCTGGCCCTCGGCGTCCTGCCGGGGGCGCATCATGAAGTACAACGCGGCGCCGAGGCTGCCCAGGATGGCGGCGAAGGCCGCGATGACCAGAACGGATTTCATGCAGGGGATTATCCCGTGACCGGCGGCAAGGGCGCTGCGCCTGACATTTCTTCACCTGCCCAGGCGGGGGCCGGGCGTTCGCGCGCCCTGGGCTGGCGCTTCTTCATTGCCGTGGCGGCCCTGGCGGGCGTCGCCCTCACCCTGTCCCTGGGCGCCTGGCAGTGGGGCCGGGCCCAGCAGCGCCTCGCGCTGCAGGCCGCGCTCGCGTCGCGCCAGGCCCTGCCGCCCCTGCAGGCCGACGCCCTGCTGGCCCCCGGCGCCCTCGCGCCGGACTCGGAGCTCCTGCACCGGCCGGTCATGCTCGAGGGCGAGTGGCTGGCCCGTCACACCGTCTACCTGGACAACCGGCAGATGCAGGGGCGGCCGGGCTTCTATGTCCTCACGCCGCTGCGGCTCGCAGGCCGGCCCGAGGTGGTGCTGGTGCAGCGGGGCTGGATTCCGCGCGACTTCCAGGACCGCACGCGCCTCGTGCCGGTCGAGACGCCCGCAGGCGCGGTCCGGGTGGCCGGACGCATCGCCCTTGCGCCGTCCAGGCTCTATGAGATGGCCGCCGGCGAGACCGGGCCCATCCGGCAAAATCTGGACATCGCCGCCTTCCGTGCCGAGACCCGTCTGCCCCTGGTCGACGGCTCGGTGGTGCAGGTGGGCCCGCCGTCCGAGGGCCTGCTGCGGGACTGGCCCGTAGCCGCCAGCGGCGCGGACAAGAACTACGGCTATGCCTTCCAGTGGTGGGGCATGTCGGTCGTCATCCTCATTCTTTATGCCTGGTTCCAACTCATCGCCCCGCGCCGACGCGCACGCCGCTGACCGCGCCCCGGATCAACCGCTGGACCTCACGGTGCACTCGCTGCCTTCACTGGGCGAAGCGGCGGCGGACGATGCCCGCCGCACCCGCGCCGGCCGCTGGAAGATGCTGGCGGTGCTGCTGGTGTGCGCCGCGCCGGTGATCGCCTCCTATTTCACCTATTACGTGATCCGGCCCGAGGGCCGGCGCAATTTCGGCGAGCTGATCGAGCCGCAGCGGCCCCTGCCCGCGCTGCAGGCCCGGTCGCTCGATGGCAAGGCGGTGGACCTGCCCGCGCTCCAGGGCCAGTGGCTGCTGGTCTCGGTGGCTGGCGGCGCCTGCGACGCCGGCTGCGAGCAACACCTGTACCTGCAGCGCCAGCTGCGCGAGTCCCTGGGCAAGGACAAGGACCGGGTCGACTGGGTCTGGCTGGTCACCGACGCCGCGCCGGTGCGCGAGGTCCTCAAGCCCGCCCTGGCGGCAGCCACCGTGCTGCGCGTCGACGAAGCGGCGTTGGGGCAGTGGCTCGCGCCTGCCGGCGGCCATGCGCTGGCCGACCACCTGTACGTGGTGGATCCCCGGGGGCACTGGATGATGCGTTTTCCCGCGCGCCTGGACCGCGAGGGCGCGGCCAAGGCCAAGCGCGACCTCGAGCGCCTGATGCGCGCCTCGGCCAGCTGGGACGAGGCAGGTCGCAAATGAATCCGCTCACGTGCGTGGAGGCCGCATGAGCGCCGGCGTGCCCCTG
Source organism: uncultured Ramlibacter sp. (assembly GCA_964501495.1). Classification (GTDB taxonomy): domain Bacteria; phylum Pseudomonadota; class Gammaproteobacteria; order Burkholderiales; family Burkholderiaceae_C; genus Ramlibacter. The sequence goes on along the minus strand of CAZCTU010000140.1, from coordinate 2,967 downwards.
TACAACCTCGAGCCGGCCCTGCAGGTCATGGCCATGGGCCTGGTGCTGGCCACCGGCCCGCTGGCCTGGGTCTGGCTTCGCAGCAAGCGCCAGCCCCTGGCGCACCGGCTCGCCGCGCTGACCGCGCTCACGCTCTTTCTCACCTTCGACCTGGTGATGTTCGGCGCCTTCACCCGGCTCACCGACTCCGGCCTCGGCTGCCCCGACTGGCCCGGCTGCTACGGTGACGCCAGCCCCTTCGGCGCGCACGCCGAGATAAGCCAGGCCCAGGCCGCCTTGCCCGACGGCCCGGTGACCCACGCCAAGGCCTGGATCGAGATGATCCACCGCTACCTGGCGACCGGCGTGGGCGTGCTGCTGCTCATTCTGGCCATCACCAGCTGGTTGCGCCGGCGTGAACTGCCCCTGCACCCGGCCTGGCCGCTGGCCACCCTGGTCTGGGTCTGCGTGCAGGGCGCCTTCGGCGCGCTCACTGTCACCCTGAAGCTGCAGCCGGTGATCGTCACCCTGCACCTGCTCGGCGGCCTGGTGCTGCTGGCCCTGATTGCCAAACAGGCCCTGGCGTATTCGCAGGCCGAGGGTCGCCACCTGCGCCAGCCGGTTTCGCCCGCGCTGCGCGCCGGGCTGTGGGCCGGCTTCGCGCTCCTGTGGCTGCAGGTGGCGCTGGGCGGCTGGGTCTCGACCAACTATGCGGTGCTGGCCTGCGCCGACTTCCCGACCTGCCAGGGCGGCTGGTGGCCGGCGATGGACTGGCGCCAGGCCTTCGAGCTGTGGCGGCCGCTGGGCCACACCGGCGCGGGCGAGCCCATCACCTTCGCCGCGCTCACCGCCATCCACTACGCCCACCGGCTCATGGCCTACCTGCTGCTGCCGGTGCTGTGGGTCCTCGCCTGGCGCCTGTCGCAGGCCGGCCTGCAGCGCCAGGGCCGCGCCCTGGGCCTGCTGGCCCTGCTGCAGCTGACCACCGGCCTGTCCAACGTGGTCCTGGGCTGGCCGCTGCTGGCCGCGGTGCTGCACACCGGCGGCGCCGGCGCGCTCGTCATGGCCTTCACCTGGGCACTGGGTACAAGCGCGAGCGGTGCCCACACGGGTTCGCTCCGCACAAGCGCCAGCGGTGCCCACGCCGGCTCGCTCCGTACGAGCGCGAGCGGTGCCCAAGCGGCCACGCCTCGCGCCAGCGCCCCTCCTGTTTCCTCTCCCTCGCCCGAAGGGGCGCAGTCATGAACCGCTTTTCCCAGTTCTACGCCCTGACCAAGCCGCGCGTGGTGCAGCTGATCGTCTTCTGTGCCCTGATCGGCATGGTGCTGGCCGTGCCCGGCGCGCCCGCCTGGGAAGACGTTCGCCTGGCCGCCCTCGCCAGCGCCGGCATCTGGCTGGTGGCCGGCGCCGCCGCCGCCTTCAACTGCCTGGTCGAAAAGGGCATCGACGCCAAGATGAAGCGCACCGCCTGGCGGCCCACCGCCAAGGGCGAGCTCTCCGACCTGCAGACGCTGCTGTTCTCGGCCCTGCTGTGCGCGGCGGGCTCGTGGATCCTCTACGCGCTGGTCAATCCGCTCACCATGTGGCTCACCTTCGCCACCTTCGTGGGCTATGCCGTCATCTACACCGTGGTGCTCAAGCCCATGACGCCGCAGAACATCGTGATCGGCGGCGCCTCGGGCGCGATGCCGCCGGTGCTGGGCTGGGCCGCGATGACCGGCGACGTGCACCCGCATGCGCTGATCCTCTTCCTGATCATCTTCCTGTGGACGCCGCCGCACTTCTGGGCCCTGGCCCTGTACCGGGTGGAGGACTACCGCAAGTCCGGCCTGCCCATGCTGCCGGTGACCCACGGCAACGAGTTCACCCGCCTGCAGATCCTGCTGTACACCCTGGTGCTGGCGGCCGCCTGCCTGCTGCCCTTCGCCGCGGGCATGAGCTCGTGGCTGTACCTGGTGGTGGCCATCGTCCTGAGCCTGCGCTTCTGCCAGTACGGCTGGCGCCTGTGGCGCAACTACTCCGATGCGCTGGCGCGCAAGACCTTCCGCTTTTCGCTGATCCACCTGTCGCTGCTGTTTGCGGCACTGCTACTGGACCACTACCTGCCGCCGCTGCCTTTCCTGCTGTGAGCCCCTCCGCCTTGAACAAGTCCGCCGCCATGCAACGCCGCCGCCTGCTCTCCCTCCTGCCCGCCTCGCTGCTCGCGGCCGGGTCCTTCGGCGCGATGGGCCTGGCCGGCTGCCAGCCCAAGCCCCAGTTTCAGTCCATCGACCTGACCGGCGCCAAGTACGCGCGCGGCTTCGAGCTGCCCGACGCGGACGGCAAGCTGCGCAGCCTGCAGGACTTCCGCGGCAAGCTGGTCGTGGTCTTCTTCGGCTTCACCCAGTGCCCCGACGTCTGCCCCACGGCCCTCAGCCAGCTGGCCGAGGTCAGGCGCCAGCTCGGCGCGGACGGCGACAAGCTCCAGGGCGTGTTCATCACCGTCGACCCCGAGCGCGACACGCCCGAGGTGCTCAAGGCCTACATGGCCAACTTCGACCCGTCCTTCGTCGCCTTGCGGCCCTCAGCCGAGCAGCTTCCCCAGGTGATGCAGGAGTACAAGGCGTACTACAAGAAGGTCGAGGGCAAGACGCCCGGCGCCTACACCATGGACCACTCGGCGGCCAGCTTCATCTACGACACCCAGGGCCGCCTGCGCCTGTACCTGCGCCCGGGCGCGGGCCCTCAGGTGCTGCTGGAGGACCTGCGCCTGCTGCTCAAGGCGGGGTGATGGCGGGCTGATCGCACAGAGCCGCGCCGGGCGCGGCGCGATCGCCAGAAGAAAAGGGCTGCTCACGCAGCCCTTTGTCTTGGGAGGTGGCCGCCTTCAGGCGAAGGCCGCCAGCGCCTCGCGCATCTTCTTCATCGCCGCCACCTCGATCTGGCGGATGCGCTCGGCGGACACGCCGTACTCGGCGGCCAGCTCGTGCAGGGTCATGACCCAGCACG
>CAZCTU010000139.1:0-4880 GCA_964501495.1 uncultured Ramlibacter sp. | reverse complement strand
GCGACTTTTCCAGGTTGATGATGTGGATCTTGTTGCGATGGCCGAAGATGAAGGGAGCCATCTTGGGGTTCCAGAAGCGGGTCTGGTGGCCAAAGTGGACACCGGCTTCCAGCATTTCGCGCATGGTCACGGACATGACTAAATTCCTGTAGGTTGGGTCTTGAACCCGCGCTGAAACCACCTGGCTTGAAGAAGGAGGTGGCACCTAGGGTGCGCGGGCCCGCGATTTGCCTTGTCGGTCAGGGCGGCTGCACGATTGCAACCCACCCCCGGCAAAGCCCGTCGAGTGTAGCACAGAGCGCCTACCTTCCCTCCCGGGGCCGGGCCCGTCCGGGCCAGGCCGATAGCCCCCTTCGCGAAGGCCCAGGCCCAGGCCCAGGCCAAGGCCCAGCCCCAGCCCCGGCCTCGGCCCGGCCGAGCCGCAGACGCCGGGCTGGCAAACTCCACCCAGACCCACCGACCCGGCTGAATTCCCATGCCCCAAACCCTCCCCGACCGCTGCGACCTCACCGCCACCCTGCAGGCCCTGCGCGAGGGCCGGACCCGGTCGGTGGACGAGGTCGAGCGCGCCCTCGAAGCCGCCGCCTCGCCCGCCTGCCGCGCCGCCTTCCTGCGGCTGGACCCCGAGGGCGCCCGGGCGGCCGCGGCCGCCGCCGACCAGGCGCGGGATGAGGGCCGGGACGGGGGGCGGGACCGGGGCGGCGCCCTGCCGCTGGGCGGCCTGCCGGTTTCGGTGAAGGACCTGTTCGATCTCGCCGGCCAGCCGACCTCCGCCGGCTCGAAGGTGCTGCAGGACGCCCCGCCGGCCCGGCAGGACGCACGCGCGGTGCAGCGCCTGCGTGCCGCCGGCGCCAGCGTGCTCGGGCGCACGGCCATGACCGAGTTCGCCTTCTCCGGGGTCGGCACCAACCCCCACCACGGGACGCCGGCTAACCCCAGCATCCCGGCCGCCTTCAGCGCCGAGCCCCGTATCCCGGGCGGCTCCTCCTCGGGCGCGGCGGTGTCGGTCGCCGCGGGCGCGGCCTTCATCGGCCTGGGCTCGGACACCGGCGGCTCCATCCGCATCCCGGCCGCCCTCTGCGGGATCGTCGGCTTCAAAAGCACCGCCCGGCTCGTGCCCACCGAGGGCGCCCTGCCCCTGTCGACCACCCTGGACACCGCCTGCGCCATGACCCGCTCGGTGCGCGACGCGGTGCTGGCACACGAGGTGCTGGCCCAGCGCCGGGTGCTGCGCGCCCAGGCGCCGCTGGCGTCCTACCGCCTGGCCGTGCCGACCACCGCCATGCTCGACGGCCTAGAGCCGGCGGTGGCCCGGGCCTTCGAACTTGCGATCGAGCGCCTGCGCCGCGCCGGCGCCCGCATCGAGGAGATCGCCCTGCCCGAGATCGCCGACCTGGGCAGCATCCAGTCGGCCGGTGGCTTCGCCGCCGCCGAGAGCTATGCCTGGCACCAGGACCTGCTGGCCGCCAAGGGCGAGGGCTACGACCCGCGGGTACGCACCCGCATCGAGCGGGGCGCGGACATGCCCGCCCACGCCTATGTCAAGCTGGCCTGGGCGCGGCAGGACTGGATCGCCCGGGTCGGCCGGGCGGTGGCCGGCTTCGACGCCCTGCTCTCCCCCACCACGCCCCTGGTCGCGCCCACGATCGCGAGCCTGGCGCCGGCCGACGGCCTCGACCCGGCGGCCGACGCGGCCCGTGACGCCGAGTTCTTCCGGGTCAACGCGCTGCTGCTTCGCAACCCGAGCGTGGTCAACATGCTCGATGGCTGCGCCCTCTCCCTCCCGTGCCACGCGCCCGGCGAGATGCCGGTGGGCCTGATGGTCTGGCAGGGGCCGATGCACGACGACACCGTGCTCAACGTCGGCCTGCAGGTCGAAGAGGCACTGGCCGCCTGAGCCCACACGCCCCGTGGCGGGCGCGGCTGCCCCGAAGCCAGGGGCACAATGGAAGCATGGAACGCATCGTCCCCGGCCCCGCCTGGCCCTTGCACGATTCAGCCGGCACGCGTGCCCTTGAGCAGGCCGCCGCGGCCGCCCTGCCCCCGCACACCCTGATGCAGCGTGCCGGCCTCGCCGTCACCCGACTGGCCCGCGCGCTGGCGCCGCACGCCCGCACGGCCTGGGTGGCCTGCGGCCCCGGCAACAACGGCGGTGACGGCCTCGAGGCCGCGGCGTTGCTCGCGGGCGAGGGCCTGCAGGTCACCGTGACCTGGCTGGGGCAGGAGGAAAAATTACCGGCAGACGCCCGCGCCTCGCTGGGCCGGGCGCGCGCGGCGGCCGTCACCTTCTCCGCGCAGGCACCCGCCCGTTTCGACCTCGCGATCGACGCCCTGTTCGGCCTGGGCCAGGCCCGCGCCCTGGAAGGCGCGGCGGCCGAGGCCGCGGCCCGCCTGAACACGGCGCGGGACGACGGCGCCGTGGTGCTGGCCGTCGACCTGCCCTCGGGCCTGGCCGCCGACACCGGCGCGGCGACCGGCCCCTTCGTGCGGGCCAGTCATACCCTCAGCCTGCTCACGCTCAAGCCCGGACTGTTCACCGCCCAGGGGCGGGACGCGGCGGGCGAGGTCTGGTTCGACGACCTGGGCGTGGCAGCCCCGGCGGGGAGCGAGGGCGCACGACCGGCAGGCGAAGACGAATCGGGCACGGGGGCAGGCGCGCTGGCGGCCCCACTCGTGTCCGCGCCCGCGGCACCGCCCCTGGCCTGCCTCTGCCCCGCCCCGCGCCAACGTCAACACCCCCACGCCTCACACAAGGGCAGCCAGGGCGACGTGGCGGTGGTGGGCGGCGCGCCCGGCATGGTCGGCGCCGCCTTGCTGGCCGCCTCGGCCGCCCTGCACGCAGGCGCCGGGCGGGTGTTCGCGGCGCTGCTTGATGGCGGCTCGATGACGGTGGACGCTACCCAGCCCGAGTTGATGTTCCGCCGCCCCGAGGACCTGGACTTCCGGGCCCTGCATCTGGCCTGTGGCTGTGGCGGCGGGCAGGCCGTGCGCAAGGTGCTGCCCCGCGCCCTCTCCACCGCCCGCTCGCTGGTACTGGACGCCGACGCACTCAACGCCATCGCGGGCGACGCGCAGCTGATGACGCTGCTGCGGGCACGTGGCGCGCGGGCCAGCGCATCAACCGAGGCATCTGCGGGACGTGCGGACCAGGCGGGAGGTTTCGCCACCGTCCTCACCCCGCACCCGCTCGAAGCCGCACGGCTCCTGGGCACGACGGCCGCCGCGGTGCAGGCCGACCGGCTCGGCGCCGCCCGCCAGCTGGTGGAAGCCACCGGCGCGGTGGTGGCGCTCAAGGGATCGGGCACGGTGATCGCGGCGCCCGGCGAGTTACCGCGGATCAACCCGACCGGCAACGCCCGCCTAGCCACCGGCGGCACCGGCGACGTGCTGGCCGGCTGGATCGCAGCGCTGCAGGCGCAAGGCCGGGGCGCGCTCGAGGCAGCGTGCGAGGCGGTCTACGCCCATGGGGCGGTCGCCGATGAATGGCCGGACAGCGGCGCCACGCTCGTGGCGTCCGCGCTCGCGCGTTCGGCGCGCTGAGGCGACGGCCCGCCCTGGCCCTCAGCCCCGGCCCACGAAGGGCATGTGGGTGGCCATCACCGTGTGGAACAACACATTGGTGTGCAACGGCAGGTTGGCCATGTAGAGGATGGAGCTGCCCACCTCGCGCACGTCCATGGTCGGCTCGGTGACGACCTCGCCATTGGCCTGCAGCGCGCCGGTGGTCATGCGCTGGGCCAGCACGGTGGCGGCGTTGCCCACGTCGATCTGGCCCACCGCAATGCCATAGCGACGGCCATCGAGCGCGGCGGCCTTGGTCAGGCCAGTGACCGCGTGCTTGGTGGCGGTGTAGGCGATGGAATGCGGACGCGGCGCATGGGCCGAGATCGAGCCGTTGTTGATGATGCGTCCGCCCTGCGGCGACTGCGCCTTCATCACCCGGAAGGCCTGCTGCAGGCAGAAGAACATGCCGCTCAGGTTGGTGTCGACCACGCGCTTCCACTGGTCGACGCCGATATCCTCCAGCGGCACGCCCTGCAGGCCCACGCCGGCATTGTTGAACAACAGGTCGACGCGGCCCCAGCGGGCCACCACCTGGTCGAACAGGGCCTGCACCGAGGCCGGGTCGGTCACGTCGGCGGAGACGGCGAGGGCGCGGTCGCCCGCGCCGCTGCCCGCGGCCTGGTCGACCGTGGCCTGCAGCGCCTCGGCACGGCGGCCGGCGACTGCGACCCGCCACCCATCGCCCAGAAGGGCCAGGGCCGCAGCCTGGCCGATGCCGCTGCCGCCGCCGGTGACGATGGCCACACGGCCGGTTTCTGCCTGGCTCATGGGAGGGCTCCTCTCAGCGCCGTGACTTCTTGCTCTTGGGCGGCGCCTTGGGCTTGCCGCCCCGGCCGTTGCGAACCGAGGCCTTCTTGACCGAAGCCTTCAGGGCCTGGATCGGGGAGCGCTCACGTTCGCCCGGGACGCCCGCCGCGCCCTCGCCCGAACGGGCGCCACGCTTGTCAGAGGCCTTGGCCGACGCGCCGGCAGGCTTGTCCCGGCGGTCCTTGCCCGGTCGCAGCGCGGTCAGCTCTTCGCCTTCGCGCACCAGGCGGAAGTCGATCTTGCGGCCGTCGAGGTCGACCCGGCTGACCTGCACCCGCACCCGCGAGCCGATCGCGTAGCGGATGCCGGTGCGTTCGCCGCGCAGCTCCTGGCGGGCCTCGTCGAACTTGAAGTACTCGCCGCCGAGCTCGGTGATGTGCACCAGGCCCTCGACGTACATCGCGTCGAGCGTCACGAAGATGCCGAAGCTGGTGGCCGCAGTGACCACGCCGCCGTACTCCTCGCCCAGGTGCTCGCGCATGTACTTGCACTTGAGCCAGGCCTCGACG
>CAZCTU010000138.1:0-4908 GCA_964501495.1 uncultured Ramlibacter sp. | reverse complement strand
CGGCCCACCCGGGCCTGCGCACCCTGCACCGCCCGGCCAACCTCGAGGACCTGTTCCTCAAGCTCACCGGGCGCCAGATCCGGGAGGAGGGTTGACATGACCACGACCACCGCAACGTCCGCCTCGGCCCAGAGCATCTGGCGCCGCCCCGACCTCTCCGGCCGCTGGTGGCCGGTCTTCCTGCGCAACCTCCTGGTCTGGCGCAAACTGGCGATTCCCAGCCTGATCGGCAACATCGCCGAGCCGCTGATGTGGCTGGTGGCCTTCGGCTACGGCCTGGGGTCGCTGGTCGGCCAGGTGAAGCTGGGCGACCAGCAGGTGCCCTACCTGGTCTTCCTGGCCAGCGGGTCCATCTGCATGAGCGCGATGAACGCCGCCTCCTTCGAGGCGCTGTATTCGGCCTTCTCCCGCATGCATGTGCAAAAGACCTGGGACGGCATCATGAACGCGCCGGTCACCCTGGACAACGTGCTGCTGGCGGAGATGCTCTGGGCGGCCTGGAAGTCCCTGTTCACCGTGACCGCGATCATGGGCGTGATGATGGCCCTGGGCATGAGCGCCAGCTCCAAGCTGCTGGTGGCCTGGGTCGTGCTGGCGGGGGTGGGCATCACCTTCTCCTGCATCGCCCTCATCTTCAACGCCCTGGCCAAGGGCTACGACTTCTTCACCTACTACTTCACCCTGGGCCTCACGCCCATGATGTTCCTCTCGGGGGTCTTCTTCCCGCGCGAGCAGCTGCCCGAGCTGGTGCGGCAGGTGTCGGCCTGGCTGCCGCTCACCGCTGCGGTGGAACTGGTGCGCCCCATGTTCCTGGACCGCTGGCCCGAGCACGCGGCCCTGCATGGCCTGGTGCTCGCGGCCTACGCCCTGCTGGCCTTCTGGCTGGCGCTGGCCATGACCCGGCGGCGCTTCCGGGCCTGAGGCTTCGCCATGCGCATCGCCCTCCTGTCCGACCTCCACGCCAACCTGCGCGCCGTCCAGGCCTGCCTGGCCCATGCGCGTGCGCAGGGCGCCGGGCGCTTCGCCCTGCTCGGCGACCTGGTGGGCTACGGCGCCGAGCCCGCGGAAGTGGTCGATCTGGCCATGACCCTGCAGGCGTCGGGCGCGGTGGTGCTCCAGGGCAACCATGACCAGATGGCGGCGATCGGACCGCCCGTCATCGACCCCGGCATCGGCAAGCCGCGCGTGCCGACCCAGGCCGAGACCGGCGCCGAATGGACCCATGCGGAGCTCTCGACGCGCCAGCGCGCCTTTCTCCAGGGCCTGCCGCTCACACACCAGGAAGCGGACTGCCTGTTCGTCCACGCCACCGCCGACGCGCCCGACGCGTGGCGCTACGCCAGCACCGCGCCCATGGCCGCCCGCAGCCTGGAGGCCGCGCGCCAGCAGGGCGCCCGCTGCGTCTTCGGCGGCCATGTGCACGAGCAGCGCCTGTGGTTCGCCGGCCGCCGCGGCGACCTGATGCCCTTCGAGCCCGCGCCCGGGGTGCCGCTGCCCCTGGCCACCCATCGCAGCTGGCTGGCCACCCTCGGCTCGGTGGGCCAGCCCCGCGACGGCGACACCCGTGCCGGCTACGCGATGCTCGACACCGGCGAAGAGGGCACCGCCGGCGGGGCCGCCACCGCGCCCCGCCTGACCTTCTTCCGCGTGGCCTACGACCACGCCGCCGCCGCCGCCGCGGTGCGCGCCAGCGGCATGCCCGCGCCGGTCGCCGCGGCGATGGCCGACCGCCTGATGGAGGGCCGATGAAACGGATGGATCCCGGCACCGAGGTCGACGGCTTCGTCGTCCAGTCCCTGGTGCACGCCGGCGGCATGGCCCACCTCTATCGGGTCGGCTACGCCAACGGCCGGCCCGACCCGGGTTTTCCGATGGTGATGAAAGTGCCGCGCATGGAAGGCGGCGACGGCGGCGAGAACATCATCGGCTTCGAGGTGGAGCTGATGCTGCTGCAGGCCCTGGAAGGGCCCCATGTGCCGCGCTTCGTGGCCGCGGGTGACCTGGCGCGCCTGCCCTACCTGGTGATGGAGTACGTGCCGGGCCGCACCCTGCAGCAGTGGCTGGACGAGGCGCAGGCGACGCAAACGCCAATGGACCCGGCCACCATCGCCCGCCTGGGCGCCTCGGTGGCGCAGGCCCTGCACGCGCTGCACCGGCAGAACGCGGTCCACCTGGACCTCAAGCCGGCCAACGTGGTGATCCGCCAGGTCCCGGCGCCGGGCGAAGACCAGCCGGGCCAGTCCGTCGAGGGCGCGCCGACTCGGGTCCCGGCGCCCCACGCGGTCCTGCTGGACTTCGGCCTCAGCTGGCATGCGCACCAGCCCGACCTGCTGGCCGAGGAATTGCGCAGCGCGGTGGGCTCGCCGGCGTGGATGGCGCCGGAGCAGGTGGTGGGCGTGCGCGGCGACCTGCGCAGCGACCTGTTCGCCCTGGGCGTGATCCTCTACGAGATGGCCACCGGCGAGTTGCCCTTCGGCGACCCGCAGACCTCGGGCGGCCTGCGCCAGCGCCTCTGGATGGACCCGGTGCCGCCGCGCGCGCTGCGCCCCGAGCTGCCCGAGTGGCTGCAGGAAATCATCCAGCGTTGTCTGGCGCCAGAGGCGGCCCAGCGCTACCCGTCTGCGGCCCACCTGGCCTATGACCTCGCCCACCCCGACCAGGTCCAGGTCACCGACCGGGGACGCCGCACCCGGCGCACGGGTTGGCGGACTCACTTCAAGCGCTGGATCCGCGCCGCCGGCATGCACTACGCGCCCAGCCCACTGCCCGCAGCCCAGGCCGGCGAGGTGCCGATCGTGATGGTGGCGGTGCCGCACCGGGACGTGAGCGACGAGACCCTGTATGCGCTGCGGGCGGCGGTCGGCCGCTCGCTGGGCATTCGTCCCGGCGCGCGCCTGGCCTGCGTCACCGTCGTCGACGCCGGCGTGGGCGAGGACGAGACAGCCCTGCATCGCCAGCACCTGGAGCGCCTGCGGCGCTGGGCCGAGGGCCTGCCGCTGGAGGGCCACCAGGTCGCCTTCCACGTGCTCGACGCCTCGGACACGGCCCAGGCGCTGATCGCCTTCGCACGGGGCAACCAGGTGAGCCTGCTGGTGATGGGCGCGGCCACGCACGGACTGCAGCTGCAGCGTTTCGTGGCCACGGTGCCGATCAAGGTGGCCATGGCCGCGCCCTGCAGCGTGATGCTGATCAAGCCGGACACGCCCTTCGAGCGCCTGGGGACGGACGCGGCGGCGGACTGACACCCGCCACGCCCCTGCGGCGCGTTCCGCACGAACGCGCGAATGGCGCTGCGGTCCACCGCGAAGGGGGACAATCCCCCCATGGCCGACGCATCCCACCCCTACGAGACCCTCACCCCCGACGCGGTGATGGACGCGCTCACCGCCCTCGGCCTGTGGCCCGATGGCCGGCTCACCGCCCTGTCCTCCTACGAGAACCGCGTCTACCAGATCGGCCTCGACGAGCCGGTGCAGGGGCAGGCCCAGGTCATCGCCAAGTTCTACCGGCCGGGCCGCTGGCGCGAGGACGCCATCCTCGAGGAGCATTCCTTCGCCGCCGAACTGGCCGCCGCCGAGGTGCCCGCGGTCGCGCCCCTGCTGATCGACGGCCGCAGCCTGCACCACCACGCCGGCTTCGCCTTCAGCCTGAGCCCGCGCCGCGGCGGCCGCGCGCCCGAACTGGACGACGGCGAGGTGCTGGAGTGGATCGGCCGCTTCCTCGCCCGCATCCACACGGTGGGCGAGGCCCGCCCCTTCGCGCACCGGCCCACGCTGGACCTGATGACGTTCGCCATCGAGCCACGCAACTGGTTGCTGGAGCACGAGGCGATCCCGCTGGACGTGGCGTCCACCTGGGAGCGCCTGTGCGATGAGGCGATCGAGGCCATCGACGGTCACCTTCGCGCCTTCGCGCCGCAGCCGCTGCGCCTGCACGGCGACTGCCACCCCGGCAACATCCTGTGGACGCCGGACCAGGGCCCGCACTTCGTCGACCTGGACGACGCCCGCATGGGGCCCGCGGTGCAGGACCTGTGGATGCTGCAATCGGGCGACCGGGCGCAGCGCCAGAAGCAGCTGGGCGCCCTGATCGACGGCTACGAGCAGTTCCGCGAGTTCGACCGCCGTGAGCTGGCCCTCATCGAGCCGCTGCGCACCCTGCGCCTCATTCACTACAGCGCCTGGCTCGCGCGGCGCTGGGACGATCCGGCCTTTCCGCGCGCCTTCCCCTGGTTCGGCAGCAGCGACTACTGGAAGGGTCAGTGCCAGATGCTGGAGGACCAGCTCGAGGCGATGGAGGAGCCGCCGCTGGTGGTCTGAGGCCCGCGACCACCACCCGCGGGCACGCAAAGAAAAAGCCCGCGGGACCTTCACCCCGCGGGCCTGTGCGCCAGCTGGTGTGGCGTCGTTTACGCCAGCAGCGCGTTCACCCGCTTCACGTAGGCCGCCGGGTCTTCCGGCATGCCGCCTTCGGCCAGCAGGGCCTGGTCGAACAGGATGTGCGCGAGGTCATGGAAATGCACCGAGCCGTCCAGCTTCTTCACCAGCGCGTGCTCGGGGTTCACCTCCAGCACCGGCTTGGCGTCGGGCACCTTCTGCCCGGCCTGCTTCAGCAGGCGTGAGAGCTGCAGGCTCATGCCGCCGTCCTGCACCACCAGGCAGGCGGGCGAGTCGACCAGGCGCGAGGTCACGCGCACGTCCTCGGCCCGCTCCTTGAGCGCGTCCTTCAGCTTGGCCAGCACCGGCTTGAAGGCCTCGGCCGCTTCCTCGGCGGCCTTCTTCTCGGCTTCGTCTTGCAGCTTGCCCAGGTCGAACGCGCCCTTGGCCACCGACTGCATCGGCGTGCCGTCGAACTCGGTGAGGAAGTTCAGCGCCCACTCGTCCACGCGGTCCGTCATCAGCAGGACCT
>CAZCTU010000137.1:0-4940 GCA_964501495.1 uncultured Ramlibacter sp. | reverse complement strand
GGCGTGCGCAAGCACCAGAAGATCGAGAACCCGCGCTACCTGTACTGGGCCGACCGGCTGGGCCTGCTGGTGTGGGAGGAGATGCCCTCGGCCTACCGCTTCACCCGCACCGCGATCAAGCGCACCGTGCGCGAATGGTCGGAGGCGATCGAGCGGGACTACAGCCACCCCTGCGTCATCGTCTGGGTGCCGTTCAACGAGTCCTGGGGCGTGCCCGAGCTCACCTCGGTGCAGAGCCACCGGCATGCGGTGGAGGCGCTCTATCACCTGACCCGCACGCTCGACGCGACCCGGCCGGTGATCGGCAACGACGGCTGGGAGTCGAGCGCCACCGACATCATCGGCATCCACGACTACGACGCGAACGTCGACCACCTGCGCGAGCGCTATGGCACCGACGGCTCGTCCGACCAGCTGTTCGACCGCCGCCGCCCGGGCGGCCGCATTCTCACCCTGGACGGCTACCCGCACAGGGGGCAGCCGGTGGTGCTGTCCGAGTTCGGCGGCATCGCCTTCCAGTCCCGGCCCGACCCGCAGGGCCGGCCGGTGTGGGGCTACACCCGCGCCCGAGACGCCGAGGACTTCGCCCGCCAGTACGAGCGCCTGGTGCATGCGGTGATCGAGACACCGCTGTTCAGCGGCTTCTGCTACACCCAGTTCAGCGACACCTTCCAGGAGGCCAACGGCCTGCTGCATGCCGACCGCAGCCCCAAGGTGCCGCTGGCGCGCATCCGGGCAGCCACCAGCCGCTCGCGCACCTACATCCCCGGAGGTGTGTGATGCAGCGGCTGGCGCTCACCAAGCCCGACGGCCGCGCGCTCACCCTCTATGCGCGCGGCCCGCTCGACCCGGCCATGACCGCGCCCAGTCCCTTTGCCGCGCCGCTGGGCGCATCGCCCCACCTGCGCTGGCACCCGCTGCGCGGCGAGTGGGTCACCTACGCCGCCTACCGCCAGGGCCGCACCTACCGGCCGCCGCCACAGTACAACCCGCTGGCGCCGACCCGCGACCCGGCCCACCCGACCGAAGTACCGGCGGGCGACTGGGAGGTGGCGGTGTTCGACAACCGCTTCCCCGCGCTGGCGCCCGCGTTCGCGCCAGGGCACTCGCCCGGCCGCGCCGCGGCGCAGTCCCTTTGGCAGCCCTCTTCGCATGCGCCGGCCAATGCCCCTGCATATGCCCCCGCAAATTCCCCCGCAAGTGCCCCCGCCGTCACCGGCGACACGACACCCGCCTTGCCCGTGCCCACCGCCCCCGCCGACGGCGCCTGCGAGGTGGTGGTCTTCACCCAGGACGCCGACGGCAGCCTCGGCGGTTTGCCGCTGGACCGCATCGAGCTGCTGCTCGAGGTCTGGGGCGACCGGCTGCTGCGCCTGGGCGCCCAGCCCCGCATCCACTATGTGCTGCCCTTCGAGAACCGGGGCCCCGAGGTCGGCGTGACGCTGCACCATCCGCACGGCCAGATCTACGCCTACCCGGTGCTGCCTCCGGTGCCGGCCCGCATGCGCGAGGTGGCGCAGGAGCACTGGCGCGCGCAGGGGCGGGGGCCGCTCACCGACCTGATCGCCGCCGAGCGCCATGACGGCCGCCGCCTGCTGTACGAGGGGCTGTACGCGGTCGCCTTCGTGCCGGCCTGCGCCCGCTACCCCTACGAGGCCTGGGTCGCGCCGTTGCGGCCGGTGGGCGCGTTCAACGACCTCGCGCCGCCGGAGCGGGCCGACCTGGCGCGCGCGCTCAAGACCGTGCTGCTGCAGTACGACGGGCTGTGGCAGCGGCCCTTCCCCTACCTGCTGGCCTGGTACCCCGCGCCCACCGACGGCGTGCCCGACCCGGGCTGGCACCTGCACGCCGAGCTGCTGCCGCCCTATCGGACGCCAGACCGCCTGAAGTTCCTCGCCGGCACCGAGCTCGCCGCCGGCTTCTTCGCGATGGATGTCCTGCCCGAGGACAAGGCCGCCGAGCTGCGCGCGGTGGAGGTGCGGCTGTGACCTCGTGCTCGGCCATGAGCCCTGGCTCGCCCGCGCCGGACCCGGGCTTTGCCGCCTGCTTCGGCGCCGAGCCCGAGGCCTGGGCCGCCGCGCCGGGCCGGGTCAACCTGCTGGGCGAGCACACCGATTACAACCAGGGCTTCGTTCTGCCCATCGCCATCCCGCAGCAGACGCGCGTGGCCCTGCGGCGCAACGGGCAGGATGTCTTCCGCCTGCACGCACGCGAGCTGGGCCTGTCGCTGCGCTTCACCCTGGACACCTTGCCCGCGGAGCAGTTCGCCCGCTACGTCTATGGCTGTCTGGTCGAGGCGCGCGCAGGCGGCGCCGAGGTGCCGCCCCTGGACATCCACATTGCTTCCGAGGTGCCCATGGGCGTGGGCCTGTCCTCCAGCGCCGCGCTCGAAGTGGCGACGCTGCGGGCGCTGCGGCAACTGCTCGCCCTGCCGCTCGATGATGTGCAGATCGCGCAGCTGGCGCAGCAGGCCGAGGTGCTGCATGCCGGCGTCCGCTGCGGCATCCTGGACCAGATGGCCGCCAGCCTCGCCGACACCCGCCGCGCGCTGCTGCTCGACACGCGCAGCCTCGCGCGCCGCTTCGTGCCGCTGCCCGCGGGCGGCGAGATTCTGGTGCTCGACTCGGGCCTGGCCCGCAGCCTGGCGGCCAGCGGCTACAACCAGCGCCGCGCCGAGTGCGAGGCAGCCGCCGCGCGCCTGGGCGTGGCGAGCCTGCGCGACCTGCCAGGCCTGCAGGCCCTGCCCGCGGTCGAGCGTCTGCCCGAGCCGCTCAATCGCCGGGTGCGGCATGTGCTCACCGAGAACGACCGTGTGCTGCGCGCCGCCGATGGCGTCGACGCCGCCAGCTTCGGCGCGCTGATGAACGCCTCCCACGCCAGCCTGCGTGACGACTACGAGGTCTCGACCCTGGACCTCGATCGCCTGGTGGCCCTGCTGCAGTCCCATCCCGACGTGTACGGCGCGCGCCTCACCGGCGCCGGCTTCGGCGGCGCCTGCGTGGCGCTGTGCCGGCCCGCGCGGCTGGCGCAGGCGGCCACCGAGGTGCTGGAGGCCTATGGCGCCAGCGGCGGCCAGGGCCGTGTCCTGGTGCCGCCCCAGGACCTCACCTCATGACGGCCGCCCGCAGGCCCTGGGCGCCGAGGGCCAGGGGCCGCTCCATCACCGAACGGTGCGCCTTGGCCAGGCGGCGGAAAGTGGCCAGCGCCTGCCCCACCACCTGGTCCATGTTGTAGTAGCGGTAAGTCGCCAGCCGGCCGACGAAGGTGACCTGGTCCAGCGTCTCGGCTTCGGCCTCGTAGCGGCGATACAGCTGTGCGTTCTCCGCCCGCGGCACCGGGTAGTAGGGGGCGCCCTCGTCACGCGGGTACTCGTAGACCACCGAGGTCCAGGCATGCTGCTGCCCGGTCAGGTGCTTGAACTCGGTCACGCGGGTGTAGGCGTAGTCGTTGGGGAAGTTGACCGTGCCCACCGGCTGGAACTGCGCCTGCGGCAGGGTCTCGTGCCGGAAGGCGAGGCTTCGGTAGGGGAGCCGGCCGTGGCGGTGGTCGAAGAAGGCGTCGATCGGCCCGGTGTAGACCATGTGCCGCCAGGGCAGCAGCGGCGCCACCTCGCGGTAGTCGGTCTGCAGCATCAGGTGGATGTTCGGGTGGGCCAGCAGGCGCTCGAACAGGCGGGTGTAGCCCTGGGCCGGCATGGCCTGGAAGCTGTCCTCGAAATAGCGGTCGTCGCGGTTGGTGCGGGTGGGCACGCGTGCGGTCACGCTGGCGTCGAGCTCGGACGGGTCCAGCCCCCACTGCTTGCGGGTGTAGCCGCGGAAGAACTTGTTGTACAGGTCGCGCCCCACCTTGGCGACCACCACGTCCTCGGAGGTCGCCAGGGTCTCGCGCCGCTCGGCCACCGACTCGAGGAAGCGCCCCATCTCCGGCGCGCTGAGGTGCATGCCGTAGAGGCGGTTGACGGTGTCGAGGTTGATCGGGATCGGCAGCAGCTGTCCTTCGACGCTGGCCAGCACCCGGTGCTGGTAAGGGCGCCAGGCGGTGAACTGCGAGAGGTAGTCGAAGATCTCGGCGCTGTTCGTGTGGAAGATGTGCGGGCCGTAGGGGTGCACCAGCAGGCCCGCGTCGTCATGCTGGTCGTGGGCGTTGCCGCCGAGGTGCGGCCGCTTATCCACCACCAGCACCTTCGCGCCGAGCTGGCTGGCCAGGCGTTCGGCCATGACGCTGCCGGCGAAGCCCGCGCCGACGATCAGGTAGTCGAAGCCCTGCGGGCCCTGCGCCTGGGCGGCCCGCGGGAGGGGGTCGATGACGCTGTCCAAGTCCTGCTCCTTGCGTGGAGCCGCAGGGGTGCGGCGCGTGCCCGACGCGAGGCGCAAGGGTTGGCGGGCGGCGCAGGGGCCGCTGTCATCCGGCGACGCACGCGCCTGAAGGACGAAGCAGAAGGACGAGGTCGTGCCCGCGCGGGCCTCAGAGCCGGGACAGGGCCTGGCGCACCTCGGCGGGCGAGAGCACCTCGGACAGCAGCACCGGCGGCTGGCCCGGCGCCTGCAGCAGGTAGACCGGCACGCCACTGCGGCCCAGCGCGCCCAGGGCCGCGGTGATCGCCGGGTCCCGGCGCGTCCAGTCGGCCCGCAGCAGCACCACCCGGCGCTGCGCGAAGTCCGCCAGCACCTCGGCGTTCGTGAGGGTGCTGGCCTTGTTGTACTGGCAGGTCACGCACCAGGCCGCGGTGAAGTCGACGAAGACCGGCCGGCCTTCGGCCTGCGCCCGCGCCACCGCCTCGGGCGACCAGGGCTGCCACAGCGGCTGGGGCGCCGAGGCGTCCGCGGCCGCCATCCCGGAGGGCGGCGCGGGGCGGGTCACCCAGGGGCCCAGCGTCCACAGGGCTGCTGCGAGCAGCGCCGCGGCCAGCAGGCCCAGCCCGAGGCGGGCACGGCCGGCCA
>CAZCTU010000136.1:2217-4953 GCA_964501495.1 uncultured Ramlibacter sp. | reverse complement strand
CTTGAGCGTCTTGACCACTTCGGCGATCTGGTCGACATGGCCGCCGCCGGGGGTGGGCCAGCTGCGCCACTGCACGCCGTACACGGGGCCGAGGTCGCCGTCTTCGCGGGCCCACTCGTCCCAGATGGTCACGCCGCGCTCGCGCAGCCAGTTGTTGTCGCTGGAGCCCTCGAGGAACCACAACAGCTCGTGGATGATCGACTTGAGGTGGACCTTCTTGGTCGTGACCAGCGGGAAGCCCTCATTGAGGTCGAACCGCATCTGGTGCCCGAACACGCTGCGCGTGCCGGTGCCGGTGCGGTCGGCCTTGGGTGTGCCATGTTCAAACACATGGCGCATGAAGTCCTCGTACTGGGAGCGGATCGGGCGCGGGCTCGTCATGGAGGGCAATTATGGGGGAGCTTGGGCGCCTCTCCGGGCGCACGGGACCGATAGGCCGGAAGGTTTCAGCCCGCCAGCACCCGGCCCGGGTTCATCAGGTTCTTCGGGTCCACCGCCTGCTTGATGGCGCGCATCAGGGCCAGCGCCGGGCCGCCTTTGTACTCGGGCAGGATGCCCGCCTTGAGGCCGCCCACGCCGTGCTCGGCGGAGATCGAGCCACCGAAGCGCCGCACCTGCTGGTAGACGAGGTGGTTGATGCGGTCCTCCTGCTCGCGCAGGAAGGCCACCGGGTCGCCGTCCACCGGCGCCTGCACGTTGTAGTGGAGGTTGCCGTCGCCCAGGTGGCCGAAGTTCACCAGACGCATGCCGGGCACCGCCTCGGCCAGCAGGGCGTCGGTCTCGGCGCAGAAGGCGGCGACGCGCGAGATCGGCAGGGCGATGTCGTGCTTGATGTTCAGGCCTTCCTCGGCCTGGGCGAGCGAGATGCTCTCGCGCACATGCCAGAGCTCCCTGGCCTGGGCCAGGCTCTCGGCCACCACCGCGTCCGTGGCGCAGCCATCGTCGAGGGCGGCCTCCAGCAGGGCCTCGAGCTGCGCGCGGGCGTGCGCCTCGGACTCGGCGTCGGCCAGCTCCAGCAGCACGCCCCAGGGGGCTGCCGCGTCACCCTGCAGGAAGGGCACCCGCAGCTGCGGGAAGTGCCGCGCCACCAGCGAGAGGGCAAAGCGGCCCATGACCTCGAAGCCGGTCAGGCCCGAGGCCAGGCGGCCGCGCGCCAGCGTGAGCAGGCGCACCGCGGCCTCCATCGAGGGCACGGCGGCCCAGGCGGTGAGGGTGGCCGCCGGCTGCGGAAAGAGCTTGAGGGTGGCGGCGGTGATGACGCCCAAGGTGCCTTCGCTGCCGATGAAGAGGTCACGCAGGTCGTAGCCGGTGTTGTCCTTGCGCAGGCCCGACAGGCCCTCCCAGACCTCGCCGGCGGGGGTGACCACCTCGAGGCCCAGGCACAGGTCGCGGGTGTTGCCGTAGCGAAGCACCTGGGTGCCGCCGGCATTCGTCGACAGGTTGCCGCCGATCGTGCAGCTGCCCTCGGCCGCCAGCGAGAGCGGAAAGAGCAGGCCCGCCTCCTGCGCCACCTGCTGCAGCTGCTGCAGCACGCAGCCGGCTTCGACGGTGACGGTGAGGTTGTCGGCGTCGAGCTCGCGCACCCGGTTCATGCGTTGCAGCGAGAGGACGACCTGGGTGCCGCTGCCGTCGGGAATGCCGCCCACCACCAGGCCGGTGTTGCCGCCCTGGGGCACGAGGGCGGTGCCGGCCTCGGCGCAGGCGCGCACCACCGCCGCCACCTCCTGCGTGCTGCCGGGACGCACCACCGCCAGCGCCTTGCCGCGGGCGCGCTTGCGCCAGTCCTGCTCCCAGGCCGCCAGGTCGCCCTCGTGCAGCACATGGGCCGGGCCGACGAGGCCGGCCAGGCGGGAAAGGAGGGCGGCGCTGTCGCTCATTCGGGCGTGGCCTTTCGGTCAGTTCGACGGGTGGGAGGCGTCCTGCAGCCCCAGCCTTTTGGCTGCGGCCAGGCGCACCCGGACATGCACCACCACGCCCAGGAACAGGCCCAGGCACAGCGCGATCTCGAGACCGGCGAGCCAGGCGGAGGGCGCCGGGTCGCTCCAGGCGCGCACCACGCCTTCGGTGAAGTACAGCCAGACCACCAGGCTCACCCAGCGGAAGGTGTAGAGCCGGTTGCGAAGCAGGCCGGAGAGGGGAATGCACAGGGGCAGGGCCTTGAGCGCCAGCCAGCTGCCGCCCGGACGGATCGGGGCCAGCCACAGCTCCCAGGCCAGGGACAGGACGATGAGTCCCAGCAGGCAGGCCACCGCGAGCCGGCGGCTCCAGGCCACCACGGGCGGAACCACGCCCGGGGTCGCGGGCGCGGCGTTGTCGGAGCGGGTATCGGGTTCGGCAGGGGCGTTCATGGGCGGTGGCATCATACTGGCCGATGAAAGCCCGCCCCCTGCTCGAGAGCCTGGCCCGCTTCCCCTGGCGAGACGCCTTCCGCTCCCTGCGCGAGCGATGGGCGCAGGACCGCCTGGGCGTGGCCGCCGGCAGCCTGACCTTCACCACGCTGATCGCCCTGGTGCCCTTCTTCACCGTGGTGCTGGCGCTGTTCACCGCCTTTCCCACCTTCGGCAAGCTGCAGGGCGCGGTGCAGACCTGGCTGGTGCAAAGCCTGGTGCCCGACGCGATCTCGCGCCAGGTGCTGGGCTACCTGACCCAGTTCGCCACCAAGGCCAGCCGCCTGGGCGCCTTCAGCATGGTGTTCCTTCTGATGACGGCCCTGTCCCTGGTGCTGACCATCGACCG
>CAZCTU010000136.1:0-2117 GCA_964501495.1 uncultured Ramlibacter sp. | reverse complement strand
TCGGCATCGAGCTGGCGCGCCGGCTGCTCGCCGTCTACATCAGCGCGGTGCCGACCTATTCGGCCGTCTACGGCGCCTTCGCCACCGTCCCCATCCTGCTGGTGTGGATCTATGTCGGCTGGATGGTGATCCTGCTGGGTGCGGTGCTGGCAGCCCACCTGCCGCGCCTGCTGGCCGGTCCCGTGCGCGCGCCGGAGGGGCCGGGCTGGCGTTTCCAGATGGCGCTGGAGGCCCTGCGCGGCCTGGCGCAGGCCCGCGCCACGGGTCACGGGGGGCTGGGCCTGACCCTGCTGGCGCGCGAGCTTCGCGTCGACCATCTGCAGCTCGAGCCGGTGACCGAGGTGCTGGTCGAACTGGGGTGGATCGGACGCCTGGAGGAAGACCGGCCGGAGGAGCCGCCTCGGCTGGTGCTGCTGGTCGACCCGGCCCAGGTGCCGCTGGCGCCGCTGTCCGAGCGGCTGCTGCTGCCGGCCGAGGTGGCCGGCGGCCAGATCCAGGCACGGCTGCAAGGGCTGACCCTGGGCCAGGCGCTGCAGGCGGCCTGAGGCCTGAGCGCGCGGCCGGCTGCGCGCCTTGCCGCCGGATCGAAAGCGCGCCACCGGGCGGGGTTCAGCGCGCGATTCAGCGGGGAGGGGCTGCCGGCAGGAACTCGCGCAGGGCCGCCATCACGCCTTCCGGGTTGTCGGCCATCAGCGCATGGCCGGCGTCGATCAGCGCGGTGCGGCCGTGGCGGGCGCGGGCCTGCAGGCCGGCGGCGGCTTCGGGCGGCGTCATCACGTCCTGCCGGCCCAGGAGGAAGAGGGTGGGGCTGTCCACCTTCTCCATTGCCGCCTCGCCGCCCCGGTACTGGTCGCAGGCCTGGAAGCCGGTGTGGAACAGCGGCGCCTGCGGGTTGCTTGCCAGCACCTGCTCCATCAGCGCGCGGGTGTCGTCGATCAGGGTCGGTACCCCGGGCAGGGCCTCTTTGGTCTCTTGGGCCGCCCGCACCGCCTCGCGCGCGTGCGAGTAGCGGGCCACCTTGCCGATGGCCTCCAGGGGCTGGTTCAGGGAGGCGTCCAGCAGCGCGGGCGAGACCCGCATTGGGAACGCCGTGCCCACCAGCACCAGGTGCGAGACGCGCTCCGGCGCGCGGGCCGCGGCTTCCAGCGACGCCAGCGAACCGAAGCTGTGGCCGACGAGGACCGCGCGCTCCACGCCGGCCGCGTCCAGCAGCGACAGCAGGAAGCCGGCCGCCGCCTCCACGCTGGCCGGCGGCTCGCCGCGGCTCTGGCCATGTCCGGGCAGGTCGGGTGCGAGCACGTTCCAGCCCAGGGCGGCGAGCTCGCGCGCCTGGCGCAGCCACACCCGGTGGTCGTTGAGCACCCCGTGGGTCAGGACCAGGGTGGGGCGGCCGGGCTCGTGGGCAGGGTCGCCGGTGTGACAAAAGGTGGCGTGGCCGAGGACTTCGAGCTGCATGGCGGGGCGCGGGTGGATGGAAGTGGCGGGAATTGTGGGCTATATTCATTCGCACCCCCACCACCTCTCCCCGGAGGAAACCCCATGAAAGTCAGCGACATCCTTCGCGTCAAGGGCAGCACCCTGTACACCGTCGGCCCCGACGAGCCCCTGTCGCGGGCCGTCACGCTGATGGCCGACAAGGACATCGGCTCCCTGGTGGTGATGGAACACGGCGACCTGGTGGGCATGCTCACCTTCCGGGAGGTCATCCAGGCCATCGTCCGCAACGGCGGCAGCCTGGGCAGCACCCTGGTCCGCTCCTTCATGGACGACCACCCGCTCACCTGCACCAACGAGACCGAGCTCGACGAAGTCCGCCGCATGATGCTCGATCGCCATGCGCGCTACATGCCGGTGATGGACCGCCGCATGCTCATGGGCGTGATCAGCTTCTACGACGTCGCCAAGACCGTGGTGGACAGCCAGAACTTCGAGAACCGCATGCTCAAGGCCTATATCCGCGACTGGCCCAGCAGCGAAGACAGCCAGCCGACCGCGCAGCTCTGAGACCCGAGACGCGCGCGTCTCGGGCGGTTCGGGACCGGCCGCGCCCTCTGGGATAATCCCGGCCATGAGCAGCGAAACCCAATTCCTCTTCATCAGCCACAACAAGATCGCGA
>CAZCTU010000135.1:3929-4967 GCA_964501495.1 uncultured Ramlibacter sp. | reverse complement strand
ATCTTCCTGTGGGCTGTGGCCGGTTCGCCCAAGCTCAAGGCACCGGCGCGGCGGCTGATTGAGGCCGCCGAGGAGGTTCATGTCTCCGCAGCCAGCATCTGGGAAGTGGCCATCAAGGCGCGCTTGGGAAAAATCTCTGCCGACCCAGATGAACTTGCTGCGGCCATAGAGCCCAGCGGCTTTCTCGAGTTGCCAGTCCGCGCCTCACATGCCGCAGGCCTGGGCGCCCTCGCAAGTCACCACAACGATCCATTCGATCGCTTGCTTCTCGCCCAGGCCCTGCATGAGCCCCTGCGGCTGGTCACTGCCGATGCCGTCCTGGCGCGCTACAGCGACCTCGTGATTCTGGTTTGACCGCTGGGCGCGGCTCAACCCAGCGCCAGCGCGATCCGGTCGCGGCGCACCGTGGTCTTGGGCACCACGCCCTTGGGCAGCTCGAACCAGGCCCGCACGTCCTGCTCCACGCCCACCCCGTGCATGAAGTTGTAGATCGCCTTCTTCAGGCCCCGGCCCAGCACGTCATGGTCCACGCCCCGGGGCATGGGCGTCGGATCAATGAAGCCGATGTCGTTCTTCGCGAAGCGCCCGGGCGGCAGCGGCACGAGTTCCACGCCGTAGGCCGCCGGGTCCTGGCCGACCGGTGAGTGCACGGTGCACACGAAGCGGTGAAAGAAGCCGCTGTGGATGCAGCCGTTCTCAAAGAGCTGCCGCACGTACTCCAGGGCGTCCACCGTGTCCTGCACGGTCTGCGTGGGAAAGCCGTACATCAGGTAGGCATGCACCAGGATGCCGGCATCCGCCATGCCGCGCGTCACCCGCGCCACCTGGTCCACCGTCACGCCCTTCTTCATCAGCGCCAGCAGGCGGTCCGAGGCCACCTCCAGACCACCGGAGAGCGCGATGCAGCCACTCTCGGCGAGCAGCTCGCTGAGCTCGGGGGTGAAGGTCTTCTCGAAGCGGACGTTGCCCCACCAGGAAATCGGGAGCTGCCGCCGCAGCAGCTCCTCGGCCAGGGCCTTGAGCATCTTGGGCGGCGCG
>CAZCTU010000135.1:0-3919 GCA_964501495.1 uncultured Ramlibacter sp. | reverse complement strand
CCGTCGCTCCAGAGCCGTTGCATCGGGTTGAGCATGTCCAGCAGGCTCAGGTACTGCGCAATCGGGAGGCCGTCCCAGGTGGGCGTGCCCACCTCCTCGAAGGGAATGTCGGGCTCGGGCCAGCTCACGAAGCGCACCTCGCTGCCGTCCCGCACGAAGGTGCGCACCAGGCGCTCGCGCGAGCGCTCGCCCCGCACATGCTCCACCAGCGACAGCACCGGCCGCTCGCCGCCGTCCAGGGTGACGAAGTCCACGAAATCGAAGAGGCGCGGCTCGGAGAGTTCGCGCAGTTCGGTGTTCACGAAGCCACCGCCCAGGGCGATGCGGATCTCCGGGTGCCGCGCGCGAATCGCCTGCCCGATGCGCAGCGCGCCATACACCGACCCGGGGAAAGGCACCGAGAGCAGCACCAGCTGCGGCCGGTGTTCGTCCACCGCCGCCAGCGCGAGCTCGGCCAGCATCCGGTCGACCAGATTCGGCGGCGCGGCCAGGGCCTGCGCCAGCGGATCGAAACTGGGCTGGGCCGCGGCCAGCGACTCGGCATAGCGCACGAACTCGAAACTCGGGTCGGCCGCGTCGCGGATCACATCGGCCAGGTCGTTCAGGTACAGCGTCGCCAGGTGGCGGGCGCGGTCGGTGGTGCCCAGGGCGCCGAAGGCCCAGCCCAGGCCGTCGCCGCCATCCTCGTCGTCGTACGCGTCGAGCGCCACGAAGCGCGGCCCCTCGGGCAGCAGGCCGCGGCCGGCGATGCGGTGGGCCAGGGTGTCATCCCGCCCCTGCAGGAAGGCGATCACCGGGGCGATGGTCCGGGCATAGCGCGGGTAGTGGTCAAGAAAAAAATTGACCGGCGCGCTGCGTTCGGCCTCCGGCCGGGCCAGGGCTTCCCCGCGCAGAGCCGCCAGCCCGTCGGGACTGAGCAGGCCCAGGACCAGGGCCAGGGCCAGGTCGGCCTGGCCCGCCTCGATGCCGCGCGAACGGAGAAAGCCGGTGAGGTAGGCGGTCGAGGGGTACGGGGTGTTGAGCTGTGTCATCGGGGGGATGAGGCTCAGCACTTTCAGGCGGGAAGGCCGGTTGCCGGCGCTGGAAGAAGACTGCGGGGACATGGACTCCCGACTGTAGCAACCCTTCCCGCAGCGCCTCGGACTCATGCCAAGATGCGGACATGGAGATCTGGCATCTCGACCTGCACCTGGACCGCGCCGCCTACCGCCGTGCCTGCGCCCTGCTCGACGCGCAGGAGCGGGCCAGCTGCGCCCGGCTGCAGGGCGGCCTGCTGCGGCACCGCTATGCCGCCGCCCATGCGGGCCTGCGCCGCATCCTGGGCCGGCGCCTGCGCTGTCCGCCGGCCCGGGTGCTGCTGGCGCGGGAGCCGGGCGGCAAGCTGCGGCTACGGCCGGGGCCGGGCCGGCCGCTGCATTTCTCGCTCGCCCATGCGGGCGACCACGCCCTGGTGGCGATGAGCGCCGAGCATCCGGTGGGCGTGGACCTCGAATTGCTGCCACCCCCCTCCCAGGCCAGCCTGGACCTGGACGCGCATCTGTCCCCGGCCGAGCGCCAAACCCTGGCGACGCTGCCCCCTGCCGCGCAGGATCTCGCCGTCCTGCGTTGCTGGGTCCGCAAGGAGGCCCTGCTCAAGGCCAGCGGCCATGGGCTCGCGCTGCCGCCTTCGGCCCTGACCGTCTCCTGTGACGGAGAGGCTCGGCTGCTCGGGAGCGAATTGCCCGAGTACCCCGTGGGCCAATGGGCCCTGGCCGCGCACGAACAGGCCGGATGGACCGCCGCCGTCGCCTGGCCCCTGGCCGATGCGCCATCAGACAAGGCGCTCCCGCCGCAGAAGCCGCCGGCCACCGCCGAAACCATCCGCTGGCTGCACTGGCCCGAAGACGCGGCCCTGCTCGACGCGGAGCCCGTCCGATGACACGGCGCCCTCCTCCTCTGCCCTGGCTGGAGCCGGGCGAGCCCTTCCCGGACCCGGCCCGGGCCTGGGGTCCGCAAGCCCCGGCCCCCGGCCTGCTGGCCGCCGGCGGGTCGCTGGACACCGACACCCTGCGCCGCGCCTATGGCGCGGGCATCTTTCCCTGGTTCAGCGAAGGGCAGCCCGTCTTGTGGTGGAGCACCAATCCGCGCATGGTCCTGCACACTGCGGAGTTCCGCCTGCACCGTTCCCTACGCAAGATACTGCAGCGCTTCACCGCGGACCCCGGCTGCGCGCTGCGCATCGACCACGACTTCGATGCCGTCATCGGTGCCTGCGCCAGCAGCCCGCGCGAGGGACAGTCCGGCACCTGGATCGTCCCGGACATGATCGAGGCCTACCGCCGCCTGCATCGCGCCGGCCTGGCCCACAGCGTTGAGACCTGGCGCGGTGGCCAGCTGGTCGGCGGCCTCTACTGCGTGTCCATCGGACGGGCGGTCTTCGGCGAATCCATGTTCGCGCGGGAGACCGATGCCTCCAAGATCGCGCTGGCCGGCCTGGTCGCCCTGGCCCGGGCACAGGGCGTCACCCGCATCGATTGCCAGCAGGAAACCCGGCACCTCGCCTCCCTGGGTGCGCGGCCGGTGCCACGGTCCGAGTTCGTCGCCGGCCTGCCGGAGGCAGTCGCCGCGCCCGCGCTCTCCTGGCGCTTCGAGTCCGTATACTGGCGCGAACTTCTGCCCCCAGCCCCGGCCGCGTGACCCACCTCCAGGATCTCCCGCTCCAGACGCTGCAGTTCTACGCGACAGCGCCATATCCCTGCAGTTATCTGCCCGGGCGACAGGCGCGCTCCCAGGTGGCCACGCCCAGCCACCTCATTCACAACGACGCCTACTCCGACCTCGTCTCGCGAGGCTTCCGGCGCAGCGGCATGTTCACCTACCGCCCCTACTGCGACGGCTGCCGCGCCTGCGTGCCGCTGCGGGTGCAGGTGGACAGCTTCAAGCCCGACCGCAGCCAGCGCCGGGCCTGGCGCCAGCACGACGGCCTGCAGGCCCGGGTGCTGCGCCTGTGCTTCATGCCGGAGCACTACCACCTGTACCTGCGCTACCAGACCGGCCGGCACAGCGGCGGCGGCATGGACCATGACAGCGTCGACCAGTACACCCAGTTCCTGCTGCAGAGCCGGGTCAACTCGCGCCTGGTGGAATTCCGCGAGACGCTGCCCGACGGCTCCCCGGGCGCCCTGCGCATGGTCTCCATCCTGGACGTGCTGAGCGACGGGCTCTCGGCCGTCTACACCTTCTACGAGCCGGACGCGCTGGCCAGCTACGGCACCTATGGCGTGCTCTGGCAGATCGAGCAGGCACGGCAGCTGGGGCTGCCCCACGTCTACCTGGGCTACTGGATCGGCGAGAGCGCCAAGATGAGCTACAAGGCGCGCTTCCGGCCCTACCAGGTGTTGCAGGAAGGCCGCTGGGAGGCGCCGGCCTCGGCCCCCTGAGGGCAATCCACCATTCCGGCGCTCGTTTCATCAGATAAAATGGGCGTCTCGGAGGGTTGCCCATGAAAAAAACCGAAGGCGGGGCCGCGCCCACGCCCACCATCCAGGTCATCGAGCGCATGTTCGCGCTGATCGATGTCCTTGCCTCGCGCGAGGACCCGATGCCGCTCAAGGAAATCAGCGAGCGCACCGGCCTGCACCCCTCCACCACCCACCGCATCCTGAACGACCTGGCCATCGGCAAATTCGTCGACCGGCCCGAGCCCGGCAGCTACCGTCTGGGCATGCGCCTGCTGGAGCTGGGCAACCTGGTCAAGGGTCGCCTCAACGTCCGCGACGCCGCCCTCACCCCGATGCGCGAGCTGCACAAGCAGATCCAGCAGCCGGTCAACCTGTCCATGCGCCAGGGCGACGAGATCGTCTACATCGAGCGCGCCTACAGCGAACGCTCGGGCATGCAGGTGGTGCGCGCCGTGGGCGGCCGCGCGCCGCTGCACCTC
>CAZCTU010000134.1:0-5077 GCA_964501495.1 uncultured Ramlibacter sp. | reverse complement strand
GCTGGACGCGCGCGCCCAGGGCGGGCGCTGGCTGGTGCGCATCGAGGACGTGGACGGCCCGCGCTGCGTGCCCGGCGCCGACCGCCACCTCCTGCAGCAACTGGCCGACTGCGGCCTGCATCCCGACGAGCCGCCGCAGTGGCAGTCGTCCCGCGGCGCGGCCTACCAGGAGGCGCTGGACCGACTGGTGGCCCAGGACCTGTCCTACCCTTGCGCCTGTTCGCGCAAGGACATCGAGCAGGCGCTGGCCGCCTCGGGCCAGGAGCGCCCGCGCCACGGCGAGCTGGTCTACCCGGGCACCTGCCGCCCTGGCCTGCAAGGACGCACGGCACGGGCCTGGCGTTTCCTCACCGAGCCCGCTGCGCCCACGACCGATCCCGCAGCGCCCACGCCGGCCATGTCCCCCCCTGCCACTGGCACCAGCCCCGGCACCGTCCGCTGGACCGATCGTCGCCTCGGCCCCCAGCAGCAGGACGTGGCGCGCGAGGTCGGCGACTTCGTCCTGCGCCGGGCCGACGGCCTCTGGGCCTACCAGCTGGCCGTGGTCGTCGACGACGCCGCGCAGCAGGTCACCGACGTCGTGCGCGGTGAGGACCTCGCCGACAACACCGCCCGCCAGATCCTGCTGCAGCGCGCCCTGGGCCTGCCGACGCCGCGCTACCTGCACACCCCCCTGGTGCTGGCCGAGGACGGACAGAAGCTCTCCAAGCAGACCGGCGCCCAGGCGCTGAATACCCGCGACCCTTTAGCCTGCCTGCAGGCCGCAGGGGCGGCGCTGGGCCTGCCGGCTGCGGCGACAGCGAACGCCCGGACCTTGGCCGAGTGGCTGTCCGCGGCGGTGCCTGCCTGGGCCGCGACAATACGGGCATGAGCGAAAAGAAAGATCGCCCCGACGGCGAAACCGCCGCCACGCCCGAAGGGGTGGCCCACCCCCGCGTCATCCGCACCTTCGTGCGCCGCGCGGGCCGCACCACCATCGGCCAGGCCCGCGCCTTCGAGACCCTGGGTCCGCGCTTCCTGCTGCCCTTCTCGCCCCAGCCCCTGGACGCCGCAGCCGCCTTCGGCCGCAGCGCGCCCCTGATCCTGGAGATCGGCTTCGGCATGGGCGAGGCCACGGCCCACATCGCCGGCCTGATGCCCGAGAAGAACTTCCTGTGCTGCGAGGTGCATGAGCCCGGCGTGGGCGCGCTCCTCAAACGCATCGGCGAGAACGGCCTGGAGAACATTCAGATCCTCCAGCACGACGCACTGGAAGTCGTCGACCAGATGCTGCCGGAAGGTGTGCTGGCGGGCATCCATGTCTTCTTCCCCGACCCCTGGCACAAGCTGCGGCATAACAAGCGCCGCCTGATCCAGCCGCTGGTGGTAGCCAAGCTCGCCGCGCGCCTGGCGCCGGGCGGCTACCTCCATTGCGCCACCGACTGGGAGCCCTACGCGCACCAGATGCTGGAGGTGCTCTCGGCTGAGCCCCTGCTGGCCAACACCGCCGAGGGCTTCGCGCCGCGGCCGGCCTACCGGCCGCTCACCAAGTTCGAGAACCGCGGCCTGCGACTGGGCCACGGGGTCTGGGACCTGGTCTTCACCCGTCGCTGAAGCCGTCCTCCGTCAGAGGTGCAGACGCACCGCCGGCGCGGGTGCGCCGGCGGGCTCGACGTCCGAGTCCGAGTCCGAGTCCGGGTCGTGTACGCCAGCCATGGCCGGGAAGTCGGCCTGCGACAAGGATGCAAGCTCCACCCCCACGGGCTCCAGGGGCAGGACCACAATGGGTTGCTGGGCCGCCTGGGCGGCCTCCTGGTGCAGCGCGAAGAGCACTCCGAAGCCGCGAAGGTCCGTGAGGCTGGTGGCAAACGACGTGAGGGCCACGCCCGCAGGGCTGTCGCGGTTCAGGCCGACCAGGGTGCTCACGGCGCGCTCGAGATCCACCGTGGAAATCGAACTCAGGAAGCGCAACGTCACGTTGTCGCGGAGGCCCTTGACGAACTTGGACCACGACGGCCTCCCTTCGGGTCCCACCATCTCGATCCGGGCACCGGCGTAACCGACGGACGCGCTCGCCGACAGGCTGGCGGTGAATGAGTCCATCCCCTCGGCGACCGCGGAGCCCACCAGGGGCGGCAAACTCGCCAAAAACACCTCCAGGCTGCCCAGGTGGTGTTCGGCCTGGACACCGAGATCAAACTTGTGGGTGCCCATCGCCTGCCGCACGGCCGGGGTGAGATGGGCCATGCAGAAATAGACGCCCGCCCAATAACTGGCCAGGGTCAGGCCGACGCGAAGGCCCAGCACGCGGGGATTGAGATGCAGGCGCGTGAAGGTGGGCGTACCGGACTTGGCCTCCGCCCCGCCTTCGGCAGGCACGCTGAATTGCAGCGAAGGCAGCAGGCCCCGGGTGCCCTGGGTGAAGGTGTCGCGCAGGAGGTTCTGGCAGGTGCGGCCCGCTGCGTTGATCAACAGCCAGGCCGCCATCATCATGCGCGCGTCGGGTCCTCTCGCCTTCTGGGTGTCGAAGCTCAAGGCATAGCCCACCGGCCCGAGGGAGGCCATCAGGCCCATCGCGCCGACCAGACAGCCGCCCCGCCGGCGGCCCTCCGGCGATTGGGGGTCCCACTTCCTGATGGCGGCCAGGGCCCCGCGCCCCAGGTCCCAGACCCGGCTGGCAGAGAGCAGGACGCTGGCGGCCAGGATGGCGCCCGAGAGGCCGATGGGCCCCCACAGGGCGGGGCTGGCCTGGTAGTCGAGCCCGCCCATGTGCATGGCACCCGGCAGGGCGGCCGGGGCGGGCAGGCTGGCATCGGGCGGCACCAGGCCCGCCTGGGCGGCGGTGACCGAGCCAGCCAATGCGGTCATGGAGTCCAAAGGCGGAAGCGAAACACCGATGGGGCCCGAGCCCGGGCGCTGGGGCAGGACCTCGATGACGCCGGCCTCGGCAAGGGTTGCCGGGTCCGTGTCGACGCTGCCATCAGCAGGCGCGTCGGCCTGCGTCCCGTTGCCCAGTTGGCCGGCGGGATCGGGTCGGGTCTGGTTGCCGGGGTCCCCGCTGACCCAGGGGTCGGTTCCGTTCCAGCGCTGCGTCTCGTTGCCGAAGAAGGTGATGTTGCCGGTGCCGGTTTGGTTGCGGAGCGTGGGGCCGGCCGGAAGGTCGCCCGAACTTCCGTCCACCGAACCCTCCTGCTTGCCGGCTCCGGAGTCGGCACTTCCGGCGCCATCGGCCGAATCCGTCCCGTTGCCTTTTGGAGATTCCGGCGGCGCCGGCGGTCGCGACGCAGGAGCCTGCGTGCGCAGCGCACTGCCCGCCCAGAGGGCCATGCCGGTCTGGAAGCCTGCGCGGCCCACCACGCCCACGCCTTGGGCGACCAGCTGATGGACACCGGAGACCAGCGCCCCCAGGGCGGCGGCGGCCTTCCCGGTGGGCCATTTGCGCCGGTCCTCTGCCTGCCCCTGGACCTGGACCTGGACTTGCGCGGGAGCCTCCGCCCCGGCTTCTGGAACAGCCGCAACGGCACCAACGGCCAGCCCTGCGGAACCTGCCGGCGCGGCGGGGTCTGCCGGGCCTGCGCCCTGGGGGCCAGGGTCAGCCTCGGGCCTCAAGCCAGAGGGCGACTCGGGGCCGGCATCGGAAACGGAGGTGCGCCGCACCGAGCTCGGCGTGGAGGGGCGGGAAGGGATTCCGCCCGGAAGTGCGCCATGCATGGTGTCTCTCCTGCCTCAGGCGATGTCGGAAGGATGGGCGGGTCTGGACGCCTGCGCGTGACCACCACGGGAGGCAGCCGGCGGCAGGAATTCCCCGCGCTGCCAGCGCGCAGCGATCGTCACCAACTCGCGCGCCGTCTGCTCGAGCCGCACGCCGTTGACCGAGGCCACCGGGAAGGACTGGTAAAGCACCACCGAGCCGGTGACCGGGTGCACCGCAAAGACCGCCGAACTGGGCCCCATCAGCATGAAGTTGGACTGCAGGAGGGTGAGGTAGGCCTGCGCCTCCTGCGACTCGGGAAGGTCGCCGAGGTGGACCAGGAGCAGGGCCCACTGGGCGTCATGGCCCGCCGCCTGCAGCAACTCCACCTCGATACCGCCAATGGCCAGGCGAAGCCCCGGAACCGGCGCGCCCGCGGGTTGCAAGGGCGGGCAGTCCACACCCAGCCGGGCACAGAAGGCGCGGCACAGGTCGGGAAAGGAGTTGGGGGGAGACGGTGGGGGGGAGTCCCCGGAAGGTCCCGGGGAAGCTGCGGCGCGGGCCGCCGGGCCGGAGGAGGCAGGGTGTGCACGGGGCACTGGGCGCGAGGGCCTCGGGGGCGGGACAGGTGTCTTGGCGGTCATGGGGGCGCTCCTGCAAAAGGTCACCACGGGAAGGAAGCCTGGACGGCTCTTCATGCCCGGACGCAACCGGAGTCAGGCCGTCACCTGAATCGGCTGAGGAACGATTCGAGAGGGAGGGGTTCCAGCGCGCGCGAAGCCACGGCCAGGACGACAGCCTCGAGGGCCTTGGGCGGCCTCTGGGATAGCCGCATCGGGCGTTGCCCCAGGTCGGCGCGCAAGGCGAAAAAAACGCGGGCCATGCCCGCGTCTGGTTCGAGAACGCGCAGGCCCTCGCCTGCGCTTTCGATGAAACGGTGCATGACGCACCGCAGCAGGGACTCAGACCCGCTCGGCCACCCAGGCCTGCACCGATTGGAGCGCCGCCGGCAAGGCGGTGGCGTCGGTGCCGCCGGCCATGGCCATGTCAGGCTTGCCGCCGCCCTTGCCACCCACCTGCTGGGCGACGAAGTTCACCAGCTCGCCAGCCTTGACCTTGGCCATCGCGTCGGCGGTGACGCCGGCGGCGATCTGCACCTTGCCGCCGTCGACCGCGGCCAGCACGATGGCGGCGGACTTGAGCTTGTCCTTGAGCTTGTCCATGGTGTCACGCAGCACCTTGGCGTCGGCGCCCGCGAGGGTGGCGGCCAGGACCTTCAGGCCCTTGACGTCGATGGCCTGCGCCATCAGCTCGTCGCCCTGGCTGGAGGCCAGCTTGCCCTTGAGGGCGGCGATTTCCTTCTCGAGCGCCTTCACCTGCTCCAGCGTCTGCCCGATGCGTGCGGTG
>CAZCTU010000133.1:0-5115 GCA_964501495.1 uncultured Ramlibacter sp. | reverse complement strand
AGCAGCTCGGCGCGGCGGGCGGCGCGCGGCGACACCCACACCGGCGGGATCTCGGCCACCTGGGGCGCGGCCGGCTCGGGCGGCACCTGGGCCTGGTTGTCCTGGTAGCGGTAGAAGCCGGCGCCGGTCTTGCGGCCCAGGACACCGCCCGCGAGGCGCTGGGCGGCGATCACGCTGGGGCGGTAGCGCGGCTCCTCGTAGTACTGGTGGTAGATCGACTCCATCACCGGCTGCGAAACGTCGAGCGCGGTGAGGTCCATCAGCTCGAAGGGGCCGAGGCGGAAGCCCACCTGGTCACGCAGGATGCGGTCGACGGTGGCGAAGTCGGCAATGCCCTCGCCCACGATGCGCAGGGCCTCTGTGTTGTAGGCGCGGCCGGCGTGGTTGACGATGAAGCCGGGCGTGTCCTGGGCGCGCACCGGGGTGTGGCCCATGGCCTTCACCAGCTTGGCGAGGCGCTCGCAGACGGCGGCCTCGGTGCGCAGGCCGGGAATGACCTCGACCACCTTCATCAGCGGTACCGGGTTGAAGAAGTGCAGGCCGGCCAGGCGCTCCGGCTTTTGTACGCCCGCGCCCAGGGCGGTGATGGACAGCGAGGAGGTGTTGCTGGCCAGGACCGCGTCCGGACCCAGGATGGGCTCGAGGGAGGCGAAGAGCTGGCGCTTGACGTCCAGTCGCTCGACGATGGCCTCGATGGCCAGGTCGCTGCCGGCCAGGGCCTCCAGGCTGTCTGCCCCCTGCAGCCGGCCCTTGAGCGCACCGACCTCGGCTGCGTCCAGCTTGCCCTTTTCCTGCATCCGGTCCCATTGGGACCCGATGGCCTGGCGGGCGGCGTCCACCGCTCCGGCCTGCTGGTCGAACAGGCGGACCTGACAGCCGGCCTGGGCGGCCAGCTGGGCAATTCCCCGGCCCATGGCCCCTGCGCCGATGACGGCAACCACCTTGAAATCCGTGTCGTATTTGGCTTGCATGGAAAGAATTATCGGCGGGGACTTTCACGTGGCCCGGCCGGGCGGAGGGGCCCGCGTCACCCCCGCGACGCTGGGGCGGACGGGGGCGTTGGCCAGTGGCAAGCGGCCGATTCCTTACGTCAGAAAATTGACACAGAAGTACTCTGTTGTGCAAGAATGGCCAAAACGATGAGCAATATCCGTCTACTGCACTGTCTGGGCCTGGTTTCACTGCTCTGCGTGACGGGCACCGGTTCGGCGCTGACCATCGGCCGCCAGCAGGGACAGGCGGTGCTCGGCCGCCCGCTGGAAGTCCTGGTGCCGGTCGCGCTCGACCCGGGCATGGATCCGGCAGACCTGTGCCCGGAGGTGGAGGTGAACTATGGCGAGTCCCGGGTCAGCCCGCGACTGATCAACCTCCAGGTGAGCGGCTCGGGCGACAACGTGCTGGTCCGCGTGCGGGCCAGCGCGCCGCTGGATGAGCCCTTCGTCTCCCTGCAGCTGCGGGTCGGGTGCGCGCAGAAGCTCACCCGCCGCTTCGTGCTGCTGGCGGACGAGCCGGCCGGCGACCGGACGCCGGTCCTGGCTGCTGCGCCGCTGCTGGTGGACGGCGCAAGAGCCTTCGGTGCGGATCCGGAGGCCGGAGGCCCGACAGGCCTGGCGGGTGGCGCCTCAACGAGCGGGACCGGAGGGACCGCCAGTGTCCCGCCCGGAGGTGCCAGCGTCACGTCCGAAGGGCCGGCTGCCAGCACCGCAGCGCCTGCCGCCGCCATCGCGAGCCGTCCGACCCGGCCTCGTACCACGCCCCCCACCGCTGCACCTGCGCCCGCTGCGCCTGTGACCGAGCGGCCCCGCCTGCGGCTCGACCCGCTCGACATCCGCCTGCAGGGGGCTGGCTCTCCCGCTTCGCAGGGCGTGGCTGCGGCGGTGCCCGGTGGCGCCGCAGCAGGCACCGGGCCGGCTTCGGCGGCGCGGAGCACGACGGCCGCTGGCGCGCCGCTGGCCCCGGCTTCCGCGGACGCAAGCAGCCCGGCCGATGCGGCCCGCACCCAGGCCCTGGAGGCGGAGATCCGCAAGCTCCAGGAGGCGCTGCAGAACAGCCGTGTTGTGACCGCCGAATTGCGCGCGCGCGCGGTGGAGGCCGAGCGGGAGCGTTATGCCAATCCGCTGGTGCTCGGCCTGGGCGCCGTGTCGGCCCTGTCCCTGCTGCTCGCCGCCCTGACGTGGCGGAGGTCCCGGGGCGGTGAACCGGCCCCCGGCCGTTTCTCCTCGCTCGCCGACCGTTCCGCCGCCGTGATTCGTACGCCCCAGCGTCCGGCGATGCCGGGGGAGGCCACGCGTCCGGAGGGCATCGAACCTCGGGGCGATGCGTTGATCGAGTCCCCGGGCCCGACGCCACCCGCCAGCGAGCCGGAGCCCGCCACACCGGAGGGCATGCCCGGTTCCACACCGCTCGGGACCGGTCAGGCCGATGGCATGACACGCAACCTGGCGTCGATGAATGCCCGTCTGCCCGAACCGCTGCACCTCAGCACCCATGAGCTGAACGACATCCAGCAGGAGGCGGATTTCTTCGTTTCGCTGGGTGACTACGACCGAGCGATCGAGGTCCTGCAGAACCATATCCAGATCCATCCCCAGTCCAGCGCCTTGGCCTGGCTGGACCTGATGGAGATCCAGCACAAGCTCGGCCGCAAGGAGGCCTACGACCAGTTGCGCCGTGATTTCGAGTGGCTGTTCAATGCCCAGGTTCCGGCCTTCGAAGCCTTCGACGCGGACCATGACGACCTGGAAGCCCACCCGGAGCTGCTTGCCCGGATCCAGGCGACCTGGCCCGAGCCGGAGGTCCAGAAGGTGATCGACGCGGCCATCTTCAGAAGGCCGACCGACGAGAAGGGGAAGCCGCTGGGTCTCCAGGCCTATCGTGACCTGCTTTTCCTGCACCAGGTCCTGCATGCGGCCAAGACGCCGGAGCCTGTTGGCCTTGCGGGGAATGTGGGCGGTGCCGGGGTGGTGCCCGTCGGGAATGTTGCCCCTGTGTCTGCGGCCGCGCGCGCCCTCGGGAGCCTGCCGGTTTCGAGTCAGCGCCTCGCGCGCGACCTGGACTTTGACCTCGAGGAGGTGCTGGCCCAGCCGGCGGCTGCGCCGGACCCCACGCGCGAGAAAGGTCCACGTGACCCCGAGTCCCAGGCGAGGTTCGCACAGGGCCTGGATACCCTGCTCAACTTTGAGCTGGAGCCGCTGGAGCTGAAAGCGCAGGAATCGACCGACCCAAAGGCCGATCCGTCGCCGCGCCAGCGCACCGGCTGAGGGGTGTGACCCGCGGGGCGCTCCGCCAGCGCTTCAGCGCCGGACCTGCAGCGCCGCCGGGTTGACCACGTTGCTCGGCTGTCCCTGGATGAAGTTCACCACGTTGTCGAAGGCGGCCCCGAAGTAGAGCTCGTAGGACTCCTGTTCGACGTAGCCGATGTGTGGCGTGCAGATGCAGTTCTCGAGGCGGAGGAGGGCATGGCCCTGCAGGATGGGCTCGCTTTCGAACACATCGATCGCGGCCATGCCGGGGCGGCCGCGGTTGAGCGCGGCGATGAGCGCATCGGGCTCGAGCAGCTCCGCTCTGGAGGTGTTGACCAGGAGGGAGGTGGGCCTCATGCGGCTCAGGTCTTCCAGGGTGACGATGCCAGTGGTCTGCTCGTTGAGCCGCAGATGCAGGCTCAGCACGTCGGATTCGCTGAAGAACGCCTCGCGGGTGGAGGCGGCGATATGGCCATCCGCCACTGCGCGGTTGCGGGAGTCCTGGCTGCCCCAGACCATCACCTGCATGCCGAAGGCCTTGCCGTAGCCGGCGACCATCTGACCGATGCGGCCATAGCCCCACAGGCCCAGCGTCTTCCCGCGCAACACTTGGCCGAGGCCGAAGTTCACCGGCATCGACGCGGCCTTCATGCCGGACTGCTGCCAGGCACCATGCTTGAGCGTGCTGATGTACTGCGGCAGGCGACGCATCGCGGCCATGACCAGGGCCCAGGTCAGCTCGGCCGGTGCGACTGGCGAGCCCACGCCTTCGGTGACCACGATGCCGCGCTCGGTGCAGGCCTGGACGTCCACATGCGGGCCCACGCGACCGGTCTGCGCAATCAGCTTCAGGCGGGGAAGCTTCTCGATCAGCTGCCGGCTGATCTGGGTGCGCTCCCGGATGAGGACGATCACATCCGCGTCACGCAGACGCACGGACAGCTGGCCAATCCCCTTGACCGTGTTGGTGTAGACCTTGGCCGGATAGGCCTCCAGCTTGGCGGCGCAATTGAGCTTGCGGACCGCATCCTGGTAGTCGTCGAGGATCACGATGTTCATGCAGGCAATTGTGCCTTGATCACATGCGCACTTTGAGCCTCGGCTATGCCGATGCATGTCCGGGCTGGCCCCCTTGCTCGCGGGGAGGGGGCGCCGGAGATGAACGTGAGTGTGGGCCGGTCAGTGGGGCAGTTGCAGGGCGCGGTAGACGCGACGCCCCGGGTGCAGGCGCAGCGGGCCACCCCATTGACGGGCACCCTGGGTCGGGGAGTGGCTGGGCAGGCACAGGCGCTGTGCATTGCCAGAACCCTGGCCGCCCTGGGGCTCGCGAGCCTGGTGGCCACCCTGGCTGCCCTGGCCCGTGGAGCGCCCGGACGCGCCGGAGTCGGCGTCGCCGCCGGAGAGCCACTGGACCGCGCGGTCCAGGGAGTGGAACAGCTCGACGATGAGAGGGAGTGCGATTGCCATGTGAAGTCCTCGAACGAATCAGAAAGGGTTGGACACAGGCAGGATTTGCAGGAAGAAAGGCGCCGCCCAGGGTGATGGCCTCTCTGGCCATACGCCCGCCACCTGTGTGGCGCCTGATGAAAGTGAAGGGGAGGGGCTTACATCAGCATGGTGTTGCGGATGAGGCCCACCGCCAGGCCCTCGATCTCGAAGGGCTCGCCCGGCTCGACCACGATGGTGGGGTAGTCGGGGTTCTCGGGGTGCAGTTCGATCAGCTCGCGGTTGCGCTTGAAGCGCTTGACGGTGACCTCGTCACCCAGCCGGGCGACGACGATCTGGCCGTTCTTGGCGTCCTTGGTGGCCTGGACCGCGAGCAGGTCGCCGTCCATGATGCCGGCGTCGCGCATGGACATGCCGCGCACCTTGA
>CAZCTU010000132.1:0-5125 GCA_964501495.1 uncultured Ramlibacter sp. | reverse complement strand
CCTTCGCCCAGGTCGCCATCGACAAGGCCGCCGAGTACTCCTGCGAGGACTCGGACCAGACCCTCGACGTGCACCGCGTGCTATGGCCGCAGCTGGAGAAGGACGATCGCCTGCGTTTCGTCTACGAGCTCGAGATCGCCACCAGCGAGGTGCTCTATCGCATCGAGCGCAATGGCGTGAAGATCGACGGCGAGCAGCTGGCCCGCCAGAGCGCCGAGCTGGGTCGCCGCATCCTGGAGCTGGAGCAGGAGGCCCACACGCTGGCCGGCCAGCCCTTCAACCTGGGCAGCCCCAAGCAGATCGGCGAAATCTTCTTCGGCAAGCTGGGCCTGCCCGTGGTCAAGAAGACCGCCACCGGTGCACCCAGCACCGACGAGGAGGTGCTGGAAAAACTCGCCGAGGACTTCCCGCTGCCGGCCAAGCTGCTGGAGTGGCGGGGCCTGTCCAAGCTCAAAAGCACCTATACCGACAAGCTCGCCCAGATGGCCGACCCGGCCACTGGTCGGGTGCACACCCACTACGCGCAAGCCGTGGCGGTGACCGGGCGGCTATCGAGCAACGATCCCAACCTGCAGAACATCCCGGTGCGCACCGCGGAAGGCCGACGGGTGCGGGAGGCCTTTGTCGCCGCGCCGGGCCATGTGATCGCCAGCGCCGACTACAGCCAGATCGAATTGCGCATCATGGCCCATTTGAGCGAGGACGAGGCCCTGATCCGCGCCTTCCAGACCGGGCAGGATGTGCACCGCGCCACCGCCGCCGAAGTCTTTGGGGTCACGCCCGAGCAGGTCTCCTCCGAGCAGCGCCGCTACGCCAAGGTGATCAACTTCGGCCTGATCTACGGCATGAGCAGCTACGGCCTGGCCAAGGCCCTGGGCATCGACAACACCGCGGCCAAGAACTACATCGAGCGCTACTTCCAGCGCTACCCGGGCGTGAAGACCTACATGGACGAGACGCGCCTGGCGGCCAAGAGCCGCGGCTACGTCGAGACGGTGTTCGGCCGGCGCCTGTACCTGCCGGAGATCAACTCCCCCAACGGCCCGCGCCGCAGCGCCGCCGAACGCGCCGCGATCAACGCGCCGATGCAGGGCACGGCGGCAGACCTGATCAAGCTGGCCATGGTGGCGGTGCAGAAGTCGCTGGACGCCAGCGGCCGCCGCACCCGCATGATCATGCAGGTGCACGACGAACTGGTGTTCGAATTGCCTCAGGACGAGGTGGAATGGCTGCGGTCCGAAGTGCCCCGACTCATGGCCGATGTGGCGCAGCTCCGTGTGCCGCTGCTGGCCGAACTGGGGGTGGGTGAGAACTGGGAGAAGGCGCACTGAGCGCCTGCGCCCCTCGCGGGCGCCCGGGTGCGCCTCGCATTGGCCGTCGCGTGGGCTGAAGCCGGCCCGCCAGCCGCCGCTTCTGGCGCGCGTCTTCAGCCGCAGTAGATCCGCGCCACCCGCCCCTGCGCATCGAGCTGCAGGTTCAGGCGGCCGGCGTCGTACTCCTTGGTCACCATCTCGTCGTGGCCGATCATGCGCACCCGCTGCGCGCCGGCGCGCTGGCGCGCGCCCTCGGCGATGAGGGCCGAGGCATGCCGGCCCACCAGGTCCTGCACGGCCTGGGCGTTGCAGCCGGCTTCGGTGGGGGCCGACGCAGGCGCGGCGGTGTTGTTCAAGGAGGTGGAGGCAGGCTTGGACGCAGGTGCAGTCATGGACGATCCCGTGGTGGTGCCACGACCTGCGCCACTGGCGCCGTCCGTACCGGTCGGTGCCGCGCTGCAGGCCGGCAGGGCCAGCGCCACGCCGCCCGCGAGCAGCAGGCCTGCGAGTGGCCTTGAGAGGCGCCGTGGAAGGGTCATGACTTCTCTGACCATTGCACACCCCCCGTGGCCCAGTCCTGGCGCTTGATGTCGTAGATCAGGATGTCGACCGATTCAGCCTTGGTGCCCAGGGTCTGGACCACGGCTTGGGTGAGGGCCTGCACCAGGGCCTTCTTCTGCTCGGGGGTGCGGCCTTCCATCATTTCGACGCGGAGGGTGGGCATGGGGGGATCTTCCTTTCTGCGCGGGGCGCGTGGGGTGGGGTGTTACAAGCGAACGCAGGGATTATGTTTCGCCGCGCCACGTATGGGCTGCCGGATGCGGAGGTTCCCATTGATAAGATGAAGGTGTTTCGCCTGCTGGCGAGCAGGCACCGACAACAAAAAGCATGACACTTCTCGCCACCCTCATCGCCACCCTGTGCGCCGGCATCGGCAGCGTCTGGATTGCCGCCGCCCTCATGCGCCTGGGCGTCCGCGACGCCAGCGATGAGGCAGGCGGCTTCGACGCCCAGCACCTCCTGAGCCTGGCGGCGGGTGCCCTGCTGGCCACCGCCTTCATGCACCTGCTGCCGGAGGCTTTCGAGGAGGGCGCCGATGCGCACGCGCTCTTTCCGGTGTTGCTGGGGGGGCTGGTCTTCTTCTTCCTGCTGGACAAGGCGGAACTGTGGCACCACGGGCACGAGCACCACTCGCATGCGTCCGGTGCGTCACCTGAGAAGGCCGAGGCTCCTGATCATGCGCACCCACATGACCAGGGTCACCCCCATGGTCACGACCACGGGCATTCCCAATCGCACGCTCATGCCCACGGGCACGCCCATGCGCACGACCACGGCCATCGCCACGGCGGCTGGAGTCTGTTGACCGGCGACAGCATCCACTGCTTCGGCGACGGCGTGCTCATCGCCTCGGCCTTCGCCGCGGACCTGCGCCTGGGCCTGGTCGCCGCCCTGTCGGTGATGGCGCACGAGGTGCCCCACCATATCGGCGACCTGGTCGTGCTCTCGCGCAGCAGCGGAAGCCGGCGGGCGGCGTTGCTGAAGGTTTCGCTGGCCGGCGCGCTCACCGCCCTCGGAGGCCTGGCCGGCTGGTGGCTGGTGGCCCACCTGTCCTCCTTCCTGCCCTATTTCCTGGCCGTCGCCAGCAGCAGCTTCATCTACGTGGCGCTGGCCGACCTGATTCCCCAGCTGCAAAGGCACCTGGGCGCGCGAGCCGCCGCCCTGCAGGTGCTTTGGCTGGCCGCCGGCATCGCCCTGGTGGTGACGGCAAGCTCCTTCGCGCACATCCACTGAAACGGCTCGTTCCTACACGCAGCGTGGATGCATCACGTTGCGCATGGGCTTTTGTCCGACGAGCCGGCGCTGTCCTGCCTCCTATGGTGCCCCTGCTTCGGCAGGCCGGCCGTGTTCATGCCGGCCTCTTCCACCTTTACTTCCGTCACCTCAGGAGGCTCCATGAATTTCCCGCACGTGTCGTCCCGACTTGTCCGTCACGCACGTCTTTCGCGCGCGCGCTGGCCCTTGCTGGTTCTGGCCGGCCTGCTGGCGGCGTCCGCTGGCAGCAGCACCTGGGCCCAGTCTTCCGGAAGCGGCAGCGCCGGCAGCATGGGCAGCGGGTCGGGTTCCTCGCCCTCCAGCCAGGGCGCGCCTGTGGCACAGCCCGGCACCGGCACCCGCAACACGCCGGAGAAGCCGCGCCTCGTACGGGCTGACCGCAAGTTCATCGAGGAGGCCGCCGCCAGCGGGCAGATGGAAGTCCAGGCTGCCCAATTGGCCAGCACCCGGGCGAGCGACAAGGCCGTCAAGGACTTCGCCGCCACACTGGCCGACCACCATGCCAGCGCCAACAGCGAGCTCATGCAGCTGGCTGCCAGCCTGGGGATCGAGCTGCCGCCGGGCCCGCCCCGTGCCATGCGCAACGAGCTGGAGAAGCTGGCCAAGCGCACCGGCACCGAGTTCGACCGCGAGTACGTGAAGGAAATCGGCGTGAAGGAGCACGAGCGCGACATCAAGCGCTTCCAGAAGGCGAGCAAGGAAGTCAAGGACCCGCAGCTCAAGGCCTGGATCGACAAGACCTTGCCGGGCCTGCAGGCGCATCTCGCGGCAGCGCAGAAGCTGCCGCAAGCCGGCAGCGAGGCGGCGGCGTCCACCAAGGCGCAGCAGCAGCGCATGGGTGCGGGCACCGAGCCCTCCGGGAGTGGCCGCACCGGCGCGGGAGGCAGCTCCGGCACCAGTTCCGGCAGCGGCGGCGCGGGCTCGGGCAGCAGTGGAGGCAACACCACGGCGCCCTACGGCCGTTGATCGCCAACTGGGGACGGCCGGGATGGACCCGGTCGTTTGGCTCAGCCAGAATGGGGGCAGCCATGTCCCCATTCGACACCCCCCACATCCCCGTCCTGGCCGGTGCCAGCAACTTCCGTGACCTGGCCGAACGGGTCCATCCGCGTGTGCCCCTGCGCCGCGGGCTGGTCTTCCGTTCCGACCACCTGGGCGCGCTCACCGCCGAGGACATCCAGGCCCTGCGGGTCCTGGGGCTGCGGCGGGTGATCGACTTCCGTGGCGCCCAGGAGCGGCAGACGGCGGCCTGCGCGCTGCCCGATGCGCGGGTGCATGCGCTGACCATCGAGCCCACCATCGTGCAGGTGCTGTCCGACCTGCTCGCCGCGGGGCACCGGCCCACCGCGGCCGAGGTCACCCACCACATGCAGGACACCTACCGGGGCTTTGTTCGCAAGGCCAGCCACCGGTATGCGGAGTTCTTCCACCATCTGCTCGATTCGGCGGAGCCCACGGTCTTTCATTGCACCGCGGGCAAGGACCGCACCGGCCTGGCTGCGGCCCTGATGCTGCACGCGCTGGGCGCGACCCGCGAGCAAATCCTCGACGACTACCTGCTGACCAACCAGCGCCTGCGTCCGCCCGCCGGCGGCGGCTTCGCCCTGGACC
Organism: uncultured Ramlibacter sp.; assembly: GCA_964501495.1. Taxonomy (GTDB): domain Bacteria; phylum Pseudomonadota; class Gammaproteobacteria; order Burkholderiales; family Burkholderiaceae_C; genus Ramlibacter. Next base: position 365 of record CAZCTU010000132.1, on the reverse strand, counting down.
CGGCGGTGGGGCGCGTGCTGATGGGGGTCCAGGAAGACTTCCTGCAGGCGGCCTTCGACGCGATCGAGGCCGACCATGGCTCCCTCGATGCCTACCTCTCGCATGGCCTCGGCCTGGGAGAGGCCGAGCGCAAGCGGCTGCGCACGCTGTACTTGGCCGGCTGACACCCTCGGTTCGAGCTCTGCCTCGGCTTTTCCTACAGGGCTTGGGGGCCGGGGCCGACGGGCCAGGGGCTGGCCGCCCCTTACCTTCCACGCGCTCAACGACACAAGGAGTCCTGGAATGGAGAACACCCGCGCGAATCGCCCGGCCCGCCCCGCAATGACCTGGTTGCTGGTGGCAGCGCTCGGCACCGGCGCCGCCCT
>CAZCTU010000131.1:0-5159 GCA_964501495.1 uncultured Ramlibacter sp. | reverse complement strand
TGCCCGGCACCAGTTCCTCCACCAGCTTGGGGTGGCGGGCGGCCAGCTTGTCCAGGAGCTTCTGCGTCTCGTCGTGCGAGAGCAGGTCGGAGGCGTTGTCACGCAGCACCTTGTTCATGTGGGTGGCGATCGCCGTGGCCGCGTCGACCACGGTGTAGCCCAGGGTGCGGGCGATGTCGCGCTGGGTCGGGTCGATCCACACGGCCTCCAGGCCGAAGGCGGGCTCGCGGGTGGCGACGCCTTCGAGCTTGCCGTAGACCGAGCCGGGGTTGATGGCCAGCTCGCGGCCGGACTTGACCATGCCGCGGGCGCGCACCACGCCGTTCAGGACGATGTTGTACGAATCGGGCTCCAGGCTCAGGACGTCGCGGATGCGGACCGGCGAGACCAGGAAGCCGAGTTCGGACGACAGCTTCTTGCGCACGCCCTTGACGCGCGTCATCAGCTGGCCGCCGGTCTCCGGGTTGACCAGGGGGATGAGGCCATAGCCGATCTCCAGGCCGATCAGGTCCACCGACTCCACGTCGTCCCAGTCCAGTTCCTTGGGCGGCTCGACCACCGGGCCCTTGGGCTCGCTGGCCACCTTCTCCTTGTTGGAGCGGTCAACCAGCCACAGGCCCAGGCCCGCGGCCGAAGCGCCCAGGAACAGGAAGACCGCGTGGGGCATGCCGGGCACCAGGCCCATCACGCCCAGGATGCCGGCGCCGATGAACAGGGCCGAGGGATTGGAGAACTGCGAAACCGCCTGCTCGGTCATCGACTCGGCGGTGGTCACGCGGGTGACGATGATGGCGGTGGCCAGCGACAGGAACAGGGCCGGGATCTGGGCGACCAGGCCGTCACCGATGGTCAGCAGCACATACAGGCGGGTCACCTCGCCCAGGGGCATGCCGTGCTGGCCCAGGCCGATGGCCAGGCCACCCACCAGGTTGATCAGGAGGATCAGCACGCCGGCGATGGCGTCGCCGCTCACGAACTTGGAGGCACCGTCCATGGAGCCGAAGAAGTCCGACTCCTGCGACAGCTCCTCGCGGCGGCGGCGGGCGGTGTCCTGGTCGATCACGCCGGCGTTGAGGTCGGCGTCGATCGCCATCTGCTTGCCCGGCATCGCGTCCAGGGTGAAGCGGGCGTTGACCTCGGAGACGCGGCTGGCGCCCTTGGTCACCACCACGAAGTTCACGATGGTGAGGATGACGAAGATGATCACGCCCACCACGTAGTTGCCGGAGATCACGAACTCGCCGAAGGCGGCAATCACCTGGCCGGCGGCCTCGTGGCCCTCATGGCCGTGGACCAGCACCACGCGGGTCGAGGCCACGTTCAGGGCCAGCCGCATCATGGTGGCGAACAGCAGCACCGAGGGGAAGACCGAGAACTCCAGCGGCTTCTTGGTGTTGATGGCGATCATGATCACCACCAGGCCAATGAGCAGGTTGAAGGTGAACAGCACGTCCAGCAGCAGCGGCGGCAGCGGCAGGATCAGCATGGCCATGATGACCAGGACCAGGCCCGGAATGGCCAGGCCCGACCTGTCGTATTGGGACAGGCCCTGTCGGATCGTCGACAGTGTGGCGATGCTCATGGTGGTTTTCGAGGCGTTTTGAAGGTTTTCGGGGTCTGGGATGCAAGGGATGTGCCACCCGGAGCCGACACCTGCGCCCGGCCCCTGGCCCCCGATCCGATCCGATCCGGTCCGCTCCCCGCCCCTCACGCGCGCGCGTGGAGCCCAGGAAAAGCGGCAACAGTTGTCCGGTCACGGTTCTTGCAAAAGGGACGGCGTGCCGCGGCGAACTGCGGCGCGACGAACACTTTTGAACGACACACCCCACGCCATGCTCCTGTCCACCGTTTCACCCGGCGCCAGCCCTGTCCAGGACCTCCAGCCCGATGCCGCGCAGGCCTCGCCTGGCACTGCGGGCACCGGCGCCGACTCCTTCGCCGGCCGCCTGGCCCAGGCCCTGGACGGACTGCCGCAGGGGCAAGACATTGCCGCCGACGGCACGCCCCTGACCCGCCTGCCGCTGGGGCCCTCGCTGGAGGTGATCACCACCGGCGCGGCGCAGCCCGATGGCGAGAGCCTGGCGGCCTTCGCAGCCGCCCAGGGCCTGGACCCCGAGGTGGTCGCCTGGCTGTTCGGGGAGGGCGGAAAGGGCGAAGCCACCGGGGAAAGCAAGGAAGCCAAGGCCGAAGGCGCGCTGGACGCGGCCCTGCAGGCCGGCATGCTGCTGCCCCAGGGCCTGCTCATCCCGTTGCCGCCGCAGGGCGCGGCCGCCCCGGGCACCGGCCCGGTGGGCGAAGGCGCCGAAGGCGCTTCCGCCGGCCTCTCCGCCGCGCTGATGCAGGCCACGCTGCTGTCCGCGGGCGCCTGGACCGGCCAGCAGGGTCTGGCGGGCGACGCGAAGGCGGCCCAGGCCGCCCCGCTCACCGCCGTGCCCGACGCCGCCGGCAGCTTCGCCGCCGCCCAGGCCCTGGCCAGCGCCGGCCTGCCGGCCCAGGTGCTGGGCAAGCCGGAAATCAATACCAAAGTGGACATCGGCAGCAAGGCCTTCGGCCTGCACGTGGAGGTGCTCTCCCTCGAGGCCGATCCCTTCACCCTGTCCCTGCTGGAGCAGGCCGATCAGCCGATCGTCGGGGAGGCGGGCGCGGCGGCCGATGCCGCCACCGCCTCCTCCACCGCCTCCACCGCCAGTAATCAGCCCATCCCGGGACCCGGCCCGGGCGGGACCGGCGCCGCCGCCCAGGCCGCTGCCGGCGACCCGGCCGGCGAGACCGCGCAGACCAGCGCCGCGCAGCACCGGGCCGAGGCCCTGCACACCCTGGCCCAGCGCCTGGGTGAAGCGGTGGGCCAGCGGGTGCTGGGCCAGATCGCCCGCGGCAACTGGTCGATGAAGCTGGTGCTCAAACCGGCCACACTGGGCGACGTGGAAGTGGACCTTCGCATGCGCTCGGGCGAGCTGGACGCGGCCTTCCGGGCGATGAACCCGATGACGCGAGAACTTCTGAATGATGGCCTTTCCCGTCTGCGGGACGTCCTCACCGGTGCTGGCATGGACGTTGCAGGATTGCAGGTGGGACACGGTTCCAGCCAGAGTGCTGGCGGGAATCCGACACCCCGGCAGCCCATGGCCGCAGAAGGCCAGGGCATCACCCCGGTGGGCGCCCTGAAAGCCGCCGACGCGGCGACCCCTGGAAACACAGTGGCCGCCCGGCGCACAGGCAGTGCGAACTGGGACGTGCTGGTGTAATCGGAAAAGATCCCGAAGGAGTTTGACGTGGCAGAAGCAGAAGCAGCAGCACCCGAAGGCGAAGAGCCCAAGAGCAAGAAGCCGTTGATCATGGCCATCCTGGCCATCCTGGTGTCCATCATCCTGATGGCAGGGGCCATCGTGGGCACCCTGTTCGCCTCCGGCTTCTTCGAGAAGAAGGACAAGGCGGCGGTCGACGAGAAAGTCGCTGCCGCGGGCGGCGACGGCCATGGCGCCCCGGCGGCCGCCCACGGCGCCAGCGCGGCGGGCCACGGTGCCAGCGGCCCTGCCGCGGGCGCCGCCCCCATGCCCATGGCCTCGCCTTCCATGGCCCGTTTCGAGGTGCGCTACGTCGAGCTCGAGAAGGACCTGCTGGCCAACCTGACCGGTTCCAAGAAGGTCATGCAGATCAAGGTGGCGATCATGACGCGCTACGACGACCGCGTGATCAACAACATCAAGAAGCACGAGTTCGCGCTGCGCTCGGTCGCCATGGACGTGATGCGCCAGGTGCGCGCCGAAGACATCGACGCGCCCGACTTCCGCAAGCGCCTGGGCGAGAAGATCCGCGACGAGATGAACGCCACCCTCCAGAAGCTCGAGGACTTCGGCGGCATCGAGGAAATCGTCTTCACCAACTTCATCGTCCAGTAACCCCGGACGACGAGCGACCGCTTTTCCAAACGGCACCGACCCATGGCCACCTCCGAGCCCCTGCTCTCCCCCGAAGAAATGGCAGCCCTGACCCGTTCGGTCGGGGACCAGCCGCTGGGCGAGGGCGAGGGCTACAACACCCACCTGCAGGTGCAAAAGCACGACCTGGCCGCCGAGGACAGCAGCCTGGGGGTGAACCTGGCCTCGATCGACATGGTCAACGAGCGGTTCATCCGCCAGTTCCGCCTGGGCATGATGGAGGTGCTGCGCGTCAGCCCCCGCATCAACCCGACGCGGGCGCAGATCATGCGCTTCGGCGACTACCTGGGCGACCTGCGCGCGCCGCTGTCGGTCAACATCCTGCGGGTCAACCCGCTGCGCGGTTATTCGATGGCGGTCATCGAGCCCACCGTCATCTTCAGTTCCCTGGACAGCTTCTTCGGCGGCTTCGGCCGCGGCGTCGGCCAGCTGCCGCCGGGCCGCCTGTTCACGCCGACCGAGACGCGGATCATCAAGCTGATCCTGCAGATCCTGTTCCGCTCCTACAAGGAAGCCTGGGCGCCCCTGACCACGCTGGAGTTCGAGCATGTCAGCTCGGAAATCAACCCGCAGTTCGCCCAGATCGCCGACGAGAACGACCTGGTCGTCCTCAGCCGCTTCGAGACCGAGTCGACCAGCGCCACCCCCGGCTTCATCGACATGGTCGTTCCCTACATGTCGCTCAAGCCGATCCGGGACCTGCTCCGCAACCGCCTGCAGACCGCCGACGGCAACGAGGACTCCGACAAGATCTGGCACGAGGACCTGACCTCCGCGGTCAAGGACTCGTCAATCGAGCTGCAGGTCTCGCTGGGCAAGCTCGAGATCACCATGCACCAGCTGCAGGGCCTGCAGGTCGGCGACGTGCTGCCTTTCCGCAAGCCCGACTACGCGCGCATGAGCGCTGGCGACAAGCCGATCTTCGACGTCGAGGTCGGCAGCCTGGGCGCCAATGCCGCGGTGCAGATCGTCCGCGCGATCGGCCCCTCCCCGCAAGACGCCTGAACGACCGAACACCTGAGGAAGAAACGCCATGAGCAACGCCGAAAACGACACCCCGGTGGCCGACGCGCCCGAGGCCGCCGCGCAGATCCACCCGGACGTGCTGCAGAACATCGCGGTCACGCTGTCGGTGGAAGTGGGCCGCGCGTCCATCAAGATCCGCGACCTGATGCGCCTGTCGCAGGGCAGCGTGGTCGAACTCGATCGCATCGCCGGCGA
>CAZCTU010000130.1:0-5190 GCA_964501495.1 uncultured Ramlibacter sp. | reverse complement strand
GCGCCGAGCAGCGCCGGGTTGAGCCGGGCCTCGTAGCCGAGGATGAAGCCGTCACGCGTGAGCCGCTGCACCCGGGCCAGGCAGGCGGTGGGCGAGAGCGAGACCGCCTCGGCCAGCTTGAGGTTGGAGAGGCGGCCGTCGTCCTGCAGCTGTTGCAGGATGCGCCGGTCGGTGCGGTCGAGGTCTTCCAGGCTGGGCATTTCGGCAATCGTAGTGAAAAATCCGGTTGATATCGGTGAAAACGAATTTATATCCTGCATCGAATCCGGATCATGGGGCATTCACTCAATGAGTTGCCCGCCATGAGCGTCACTTCGACCCCTGTCCCCGAGACGGCCTTTACCTCCTTCTTCGAACCGTCGCCCTTCGCCGCCCAGCTCCTGCGCCAGGCCATCACCGCGGCCTGCCGCACCCCCGAGCCGGAAGCCATCGGCGCCATCGTCGAGGCCGGCTGGCTGCCAGAGGCGGTGGCCGCCCGCGCCGGCGCCCGGGCCCGGCAGATCGCCCAGTCGCTTCGTGAGCGCAAGGCCGGCGGCGGACGGGAGGGCCTGGTGCAGGGCCTGCTGCAGGAGTACGCGCTGTCCTCCCAGGAGGGCATCGCCCTCATGTGCCTGGCCGAGGCCCTGCTGCGCATTCCGGACGCGGCCACCCGTGATGCCCTGATCCGCGACAAGATCGGCCGGGGCGACTGGGAGGCGCACCTCGCGAGCAGCGGCTCGCTCTTCGTCAACGCCGCCACCTGGGGCCTGCTCCTCACCGGCCGGCTGGTGGCCACCCACAGCGAGACGGGCCTGTCGGTCTTGCTGGGTCGCCTGCTCGCCACAGGCGGCGCACCCCTGATCCGCAAGGGCGTCGACATGGCGATGCGCCTCATGGGCGAGCAGTTCGTCGCCGGCGAAACCCTGGCCGAGGCGCTGGCGCGCGCCGCGGCGCGAGAGGCGCAGGGCTTTTCCTACTCCTTCGACATGCTCGGCGAGGCGGCGCTCACCGCGCAGGACGCGGCCCGCTACCTGCGCGCCTACGAGGACGCCATCCACGCGATCGGCCGGGCCGCGGCCGGCCGTGGCGTCTACGCGGGACCCGGCATCTCGATCAAGCTCTCGGCCCTGCACCCGCGCTACAGCCGCTCCCAGCAAGACCGGGTGATGGGCGAGCTGTACCCGGTGTTGCTGCGCCTGTGTGCGCTGTCCGCGCGCTACGACATCGGCCTCAACATCGACGCCGAGGAGGCCGACCGGCTCGAGCTCTCGCTGGACCTGCTCGAACGCCTCTGCGCCGAGCCGCTGCTGCAAGGCTGGCAGGGTCTGGGCTTCGTGATCCAGGCCTATCAGAAGCGGTGCCCCTTCGTGGTCGATTTCCTCATCGACCTCGGCCGCCGCAGCCAGCGGCGGCTGATGGTGCGCCTGGTCAAGGGCGCCTACTGGGATTCCGAGATCAAGCGGGCGCAGGTCGAGGGGCAGGCCGGCTACCCGGTCTACACACGCAAGGCCTTTACCGACGCCGCCTACCTCGCCTGCGCCCGCCAGCTCCTGGCCGCGCCCGAGGCGGTGTACCCGCAGTTCGCCACGCACAACGCGCACACGCTGGCGGCGATCTACGAGATGGCCGATCCCGCCGCCTGGCAGCCGGGGCAGTACGAGTTCCAGTGCCTGCATGGCATGGGCGAGCCGCTGTACGAGCAGGTGGTGGGCCCGCTGTCGCGGCCCTGCCGCATCTACGCGCCGGTGGGCACGCACGAGACCCTGCTGGCCTACCTGGTGCGGCGCCTCCTTGAGAACGGCGCGAATACGTCCTTCGTGAACCAGGTGGCGGACCCGGCGGTGCCGCTGGAGCACCTGGTGCGCGACCCGTTTGCCCTCATCGACGCCTGGGCCCGGGAGGAGGGCAGCATCGGCCTGCCGCATCCGCAGATCCCGCTGCCGGCAGACCTGTACGGCGCGGCCCGCCGCAACTCGCGGGGGCTCGACCTCGCCGACGAGTCGGTGCTGGCGCAGCTGGCCCGTGACCTGGCCAGCTTCTCGCTCCCGGACGCCCCGGCCGATGCATCCCCCGAGGCGGTGGAGGCGGCGCTCGCAGCCGCAGCTGCGGGCGCCCCCGGGTGGGCCGCCGTCTCGCCCGCCGAGCGCGCCCGCCGGCTCGACGTGGCGGCGGACCGGCTGGAAGGCGACATGCCCCGCTTCATCGGCCTGCTGGTGGGCGAGGCCGGCAAGACCTGCGGCACTGCCGTTGCCGAGGTGCGCGAGGCGGTGGACTTTCTTCGCTACTACGCCGCGCAAGCCCGTGCGCAATTCGACAACCGTACCCACCTGCCGCTGGGCCCGGTGGTTTGCATCAGCCCCTGGAACTTCCCGCTCGCCATCTTCATCGGCCAGGTGGCCGCGGCGCTGGCGGCGGGCAATGCGGTGCTGGCCAAACCCGCCGAGCAGACCCCGCGGGTGGCGCTGGAGGCCGTGCGTGCGCTGTGGGGCGCGGGCATTGCGCGCGACGCGGTGCAGCTGGTCTGCGGCGCGGGCCCGGTGGTGGGCGCGCGCCTGGTGGGCGACGCGCGGGTGCAGGGCGTTCTCTTCACCGGCTCGACCGAGGTGGCGCGGGCGCTGCAGCGTGCGCTCGCCGGCCGGCTCACCGCCGGCGGCGGCGCGGTGCCCCTGATCGCCGAGACCGGTGGGCAGAACGCGATGGTGGTCGACTCCTCGGCCTTGCCCGAGCAGGTGGTGGCCGACGTCATCGCCTCCGCCTTCGACAGCGCCGGCCAGCGCTGCTCCGCGCTGCGGGTGCTGTGCGTCCAGGAGGAGGTGGCTGACCGGGTGCGCGAGATGCTTCTGGGCGCGATGGCCGAGCTTCGGGTGGGCGATACCGCCTGCCTGTCCACCGACGTCGGCCCGGTGATCGACGCCGAGGCCCAGGCCGGCCTGCAGCGGCACATCGACGCGATGCGCGCCAGGGGACGCGCGGTGCACCAGGCGGCCGGACGCGGGCATGACCCCCAGGATGCAGGCACGTTCATCCCGCCCACCCTGATCGAAATCGGCAGCATCGCCGAACTCGAATGCGAGGTCTTCGGCCCGGTGCTGCACTTCGTCCGGTACCGGCGCGACCAGCTCGATGCGCTGCTGGCGCAGGTGCAGGCCACCGGCTACGGCCTCACCATGGGCCTGCACACCCGTATCGACGAGACCATCGCCCGGGTGGCGGCGAGCGCCCGGGTGGGCAACCTCTACGTGAACCGCAACATGGTGGGCGCGGTGGTCGGTGTCCAGCCCTTTGGCGGCGAGGGCCTGTCGGGCACGGGGCCCAAGGCCGGCGGGCCGTTGTACCTGCCGCGGCTGCTGGCGCGTTGCCCCGAGGGCGCGCTGGGGACGGCGGTCGACGGCTGTGGCGTCGGCTTGGAGCAGGCGGCAAGGCCGGCGCCTCAGGCCCTGCGCGCCCTGGCCGCGTGGGCGCGGGAGCAAGGCCCTCTGGGGTCGGGCCGGGTCGGCAGTGGGAACCCGACATCCGCTGTGAACGGAGGGGGCGGCGCAGACCTGCGCGATGGGGCCAACCTCTCCGGGCTGTCCGCCCTCTGCGATCACATGGCCACCCTCGCCCGAAGCGGTCTGGAATCGGTCCTCGCCGGCCCCACCGGCGAGCGCAACGTCTACCGCATCGTGCCGCGCGAGCGGGTGCTGTCCCTGGCCGCCTCGGAGGCCGACCGGCTGGTGCAGCTGGCGGCCCTGCTCGCCACCGGTTGCGACGTGCTGTGGCCCGCCGATGCGTCGGGCCTGCATGGCCGCCTGCCCGGCGCGGTGCGCGCGCGCATCTCGCTGGTGAACGACTGGTCGAGTCCGGAGGTGTCATTCGACGCGGTGCTGTTGCACGGGTCGGCCGAGGCCCTGACACAGGTGCAGGACACGCTGGCCGCCCGCGAGGGCCCGGTCGTCGGCGCCGAACGCCTCGCGCCCGGCAGCACCGAGGTGCCGATGGAGCGCCTGGTGGTGGAGCGCGCGCTGAGCGTCAACACCGCCGCCGCCGGCGGCAATGCCTCGCTCATGACGATCGGCGACGGCTGAGGCCCGGACAGGCGCGCGTGAGAGGACAGCGATGTCGGTTGTTCCAGGTCATGCGGGTCTTGGGGAAACACCCCAGGCCCTGGCACAGATGGGGTTCTAGAATCATCCGCATTCCACCGTCCGGATTCACCCGTCCATTTGCCGGCCCTCGCCGGCCAGGAGTGCCGAAGTGCCAAGCAACAAAGCCGCCGCCGACAAGCCGGCCCAGCGCGTGATCAAGAAGTATCCGAACCGCCGGCTCTACGACACCGACACCTCCACCTACATCACCCTGGCCGAGGTCAAGCAGCTGGTGATGGACGCCGAACCCTTCGTGGTGCGCGATGCCAAGACCGGGGAAGACCTCACCCGCAGCATCCTGCTGCAGATCATTCTCGAGGCCGAGGCCGGTGGCGCGCCCATGTTCTCGGAAGCAGCCCTGGCCAACATCATCCGTTTCTACGGCCACGCGATGCAGGGCTTCATGGGCAGCTACCTGGAAAAGAACGTCCAGGCCTTCACCGACATCCAGGCCAAGCTGGCCGAGCAGTCCAAGACCATGACGCCCGAGATGTGGGCCCAGTTCACGGCCATGCCCAACCCGATGGTGCAGGGCTTCATGGGCAACTACCTCGAGCAGTCCAAGAACATGCTCGAGACCATGCAGGACCAGATGCAGAAGCAGACCGAGCAGATGCTCGGGGCTTTCGGCCTCAAGCGCTGAATCGTTCGGGGGCAGCCGCTCCCTCCCGATCGCAGCGCGACCTCAGGCGCCGACCAGCCCCAGCCGCAGGCCGGCGATCACCAGGATGGCGAGGAAAGCCGTCTCGGCCACCATCAGCGCCACCGGCTTCCAGCCCACGGCCACGATTTCCTTCAGGTGGGTCTTGAGGCCGATGGCGGCCATGGCCGCGACCAGGCAGGCCTGCGACAGGTCAACTCCGAAGGCAGCGACCGGCCGGGGCAGCCAGCCGGTGCTGTTGATCACCACCAGGACGGCGAAGGCCACGGCGAACCAGGGGAGCAGGGGCGGGCGCGCGGCCGGGTGGGGCGTCCCTGCTTCGGTGCCGGAGCCGTTGGCCTGGCCCCCGGCAGCCGCCGCCTCGCGCAGCATGTGCTGGCGCGCCAGCCAGGCGGCCAGCAGGATCACCGGCAGCAGCATGGC
>CAZCTU010000129.1:0-5210 GCA_964501495.1 uncultured Ramlibacter sp. | reverse complement strand
TGCCCACCATCCGCGGGATGGAAAAGGACGGCATTCCGTACACCGGCTTCCTGTACGCCGGGCTGATGATCGACGCCCAGGGCGCGGTCAAGACGCTGGAGTTCAACTGCCGCATGGGCGACCCGGAGACCCAGCCGATCATGATGCGGCTCAAGTCCGACCTGCTCGAGGTGATGCTGGCCGCCACCGGCGGCACGCTGGACCAGCTCGAGCTGCAGTGGGACCGCCGCACCGCGCTGGGGGTGGTGATGGCCGCCGCCGGCTACCCGCTCTCGCCGCGCAAGGGCGATGCGCTCACCGGCCTGCCGGCCCCTTCCGAGGACGCGATGGTGTTCCACGCCGGCACGCAGCTGCAGGACGGCCAGGTGCTCACGAGCGGCGGCCGGGTGCTGTGCGTCACCGCCCTGGCCGACACGGTCAAGGCCGCCCAGCATCGGGCCTACGAGGTGGTGCGTGGCATCCAGTTTGACGGCGCGCAGTGGCGCTCCGACATTGGCTTCCGGGCCGTGAAGGGCTGAAGGCGCATGACCCCGGCGCAAGTCCGCGACTACCTCACCGGCCTGCAGGCCCGCATCACCGACGCCATCGAGGCGCTCGATGGCGAAGCGAAGTTCCTGGCCGACGCCTGGAAAAAGCCCGAGGGTGAGCGGCTGCAGGGCGAGGGCCTGACCAAGATCCTCGAGGGCGGCGCCGTCTTCGAGCGGGCCGGCTGCGGCTTCTCGCATGTTCGGGGCCCTCAGCTGCCGCCCTCGGCCACCCAGCACCGGCCCGAGCTGGCGGGCGCCCCCTTCGAGGCGATGGGCGTGTCGCTGGTCTTTCACCCGCGCAATCCTTATGTGCCGACGGTGCACATGAACGTGCGCATGATCGCCGCCACGCCGGCCGGCGGCGAGCCGGTGGCCTGGTTCGGCGGCGGCATGGACCTCACGCCGTACTACGGCTTCGACGAGGACGCGGTCCACTTCCACCAGACCTGCAAGCAGGCCCTGGCCGCCTTCGGCGAAGACAAGTACCCGCGCTTCAAGACCTGGTGCGACGAGTACTTCACCCTCAAGCACCGCGGCGAGCAGCGCGGGGTGGGCGGCATCTTCTTCGACGACTTCTCCGAGCTCGGGCAGGCCCGCAGCTTCGAGATGCTGCAGTCGGTGGGCGACGCCTTCCTGGCCGCCTATCTGCCCATCGCACAGCGCCGCAAGGACACGCCCTACGGCGAGCGCGAACGCAACTTCCAGCTGTATCGGCGCGGCCGTTATGTGGAGTTCAACCTGGTCTGGGACCGGGGCACGCACTTCGGCCTGCAATCGGGCGGTCGCAGCGAATCCATCCTGCTGTCCATGCCGCCGCTGGCGAGTTGGGCCTACCAGCAGCGCCCGGAGCCGGGCACGCCCGAGGACGCGCTCTACACCCGCTACCTGGTTCCGAGGGACTGGGCCTGAGCGCGATGGCCGTTCCCCACGCAGCCTCCTCGCTGGCCGGTGCGTCCGGTACGGGGCAGGGCGATGACGCCAAAGCGCGTCCCCGTCGCATCGGCCTCTTCGGCGGCGCCTTCGACCCGCCCCACGCCGCCCATGCCGCCCTGGCGGCGGTGGCCATCGGCCAACTCGGGCTCGACGAATTGCGCATCCTGCCCACCGGCCAGGCCTGGCACAAGGCGCGGGGCCTCACCCCGGCTTCGCACCGTGTGGCCATGGCCCGCCTGGCCTTCGCCGGGCTGCCCCAGGCGGTGCTGGACGAGCGCGAGATCCGGCGCGAGGGGCCGAGCTACACGGTCGACACCCTGCGCGAGATCGCGGCCGAGGCGCCCGGCGCGGCGCTGTTCCTGGTGATCGGGGCCGACCAGGCACTGGCCTTCGACCGCTGGCGCGCGCCGGATGAAATCGCCCGGCTCGCTACAATCTGCGTAGCGGACCGTCCCCTGGACGAGCCGACAGACGAGCCGGCCGCAGGTCACTCGGGAGCCCCGGACAGTTCGGGCGATCCCGGACGTGGAGCCCCTGGCGCAGGCGGCCTGCGAGCCGCCTACCCGATTGCCGGTGGTGCCTGGATCGACCTGGCCCTGCCGCCGATGGCGGTCAGCGCCACCCGGATCCGGCAGAACCTGGCCCGGGGGGAAACCCCCACCGGGCTGCTCGACGCCGCCGTCGCCCGCTATATTGCGCAACATCACCTCTACCCACCGACCCGATGACCGAATCCACCGCCGTCAAGAAAGACACCCAACGCCTGCAGCGCGCCATCGTGGAGGGCCTGGAGGACGTGAAGGCGCAGGACATCCAGGTCTTCAACACCGAGCACCTCTCGCCCCTGTTCGAGCGTGTCATCGTGGCTTCGGGCACTTCCAACCGCCAGACCAAGGCCCTGGCCGCCAGCGTCCGTGACGCGGTGCGCGAGGCCGGCTTCGCCAAGCCCCGCATCGAGGGCGAGGACAACGGCGAGTGGATCATCGTGGACTGCGGCGCCGCCGTCGCCCACATCATGCAGCCCGCCATCCGCGGCTACTACCAGCTCGAGGAGATCTGGGGCGAGAAGCCGGTGCGCCTCAAGCTCGGCGCGCCCAAGCCCGCCATGGCCTCGTCGGCCAAGTCGGCTCCCTCCGGCGACGGCGCCGCGAAGAAGAAGCCGGCCAGCCCCTCGCTGCGTCGCAGCAGCGCCGCCCTGAAGGGGCAGCGCGCCGCCGATGCGGCCGCCAAGGAAGGCAAGCCCGCCCGCAAGGGCAGCGGCAAGCCGGCCTCGAAGGCGCCCGTGAAGGCCGCTGCCAAGCCGGCATCGAAGTCGGCCACCAAGAAGGTGACCCAGCCCGCCACTCCGGCCTCTGCAGCGAGCCGCCTCGCGGCTGGCAAGGCGGTTCCGGCCAAGAAGGCGCCCACGAAGTCTGTGCCCGCCAAATCGGCTGCGAAGTCCGCCGCCAAGCCGGCTTCCAAGTCCGCCGCCAAACCTGCCGCCAAGAAGGCCGCTCCGGCCGCCAAGAAGTCCCGCTGACCGGCATGAAGCTGTGCGTGGTCGCAGTCGGCCAGCGCGTGCCCGATTGGGCGCAGACGGCGTGGGATGACTACGCCAAGCGCTTTCCGCCGGAGCTGAAGCTGGAGCTCCGCGCGGTCAAGACCGAGCCGCGCGGCTCGAAGACGCTGGAGACGCTCTACGCCGCCGAGCGTGAGCGCATCGAGGCCCAGATTCCCCGTGGCGCCCGGGTGGTAGTGCTCGATGAGCGCGGCACGTCCCTGAGCACCCAGGCCCTGGCCGGCAAGCTGCGCGAGTGGCAGCTGGGGGGCGATGACGTCGCCCTGGTGATCGGCGGCCCGGACGGGCTGCAGCCGGCCTTTCGGCAGGCGGCCCACGAACGCATTCGCCTTTCTGACCTCACCTTGCCGCATGCCATGGTGCGTGTGCTGCTGGTCGAACAGTTGTACCGGGCCTGGTCGATCAATGCCGGCCACCCTTACCACCGGGAGTGAGGATGCCAGCGGCTTCCAGGCGCTCTACGTCCAATCGCACCGTGTCCGCGTCCCGGACCATGGCCACCCCCCCGCGCCAGCGAACCCGTGACGCTGCGGCCGCCAGTTCCAGCAAGGGCTTCGTCTACCTCGCCTCCCAGAGCCCGCGGCGTCGCCAGCTGCTGGAGCAACTGGGCGTTGCCTACGAACTCCTGCTCCCGGATGCCGACGAGGACGCCGAGAGCCTGGAGGTCGTTCTGCCCGGCGAGGCGCCTGCGCGCTACGTGGCGCGGGTGACCCGGCTGAAGCTGGAGGCGGCGGTGGCCCGCCTGCACCGTCGCGGGCTGGCCCTGGCGCCCGTGGTGTGCTCGGACACCACCGTCGCCCGGGGCCGCCGGATCTACGGCAAGCCCGAGGACGCGCGGGACGCCGTCCGCATGCTGGGCGAATTGACTGGCGCCACCCACCGGGTCCTGACTGCGGTGGCGCTGTGGGTGCCTGCCGGTGTGGTGGCACGCAAGGCCAAGGGGGCGTCGTTCGACTTGCCGGGGTTGACCGGTCGCGCCTGGGAGACGGTGAGCGAGTCCCGTGTCACCTTCGAGGCGATGAGCCGCGCGCAGATCGAGCGCTACGTCGCCACCGGCGAGCCCCTGGGCAAGGCCGGCGCCTATGCAATCCAGGGGACGGCGGCGATGCACGTCACCGCGATCCACGGCAGCTACTCTGGCATCATGGGCCTGCCGATGCACGAGACCGCCGTCCTGCTGCGGAACGCCGGCCTCATCCCCTGAGCGGCCTCTGAGCGAGGCCCCGGACCGAATTCCTGGACACACCCCATGGGCACAGCGCAAGACATCCTGATCAACTGGTCCCCGCAGGAGACGCGGGTGGCCGTCGTCGAGAGCGGCGCGGTGCAGGAGCTGCACGTCGAGCGCACGCTGGAACGCGGCATCGTCGGCAACGTCTACCTGGGCAAGGTCGCCCGCGTGCTGCCTGGCATGCAGTCGGCCTTCATCGACATCGGCCTGGACAAGGCCGCCTTTCTGCACGTGGCCGACGTCTGGCAGCGGCCGGCCGAGGGCGAGGCCTATGCGGGCCGGCAGGTGGTGGGCGCGGTGCCGATCGAGAAGCAGGTGTTCGAGGGCCAGTCCCTGCTGGTGCAGGTGATCAAGGACCCGATCGGCACCAAGGGCGCGCGGCTCTCGACGCAAATCAGTGTGGCCGGGCGAATGTTGGTCTTTTTGCCGCAGGACGACCACGTCGGCGTTTCGCAGAAGATCCCGCCGGCGCAGCGCGACGCCCTGCGCGCGCGGGTGCAGGCCCTGGTCGGAACGCCCGAGACCGGCGGAGGAGGGGGCTTCATCCTGCGTACCAACGCCGAAGAAGCCTCGGACACCGAGCTGGCCGAGGACATCGCCTACCTGCGCAAGACCTGGGCGCGCATTCGCGAAGCCGCGGGCACACGGCCGCCGGGCACGCTGCTGCACCAGGATCTGGACCTGTTGCAGCGGGTACTGCGTGACCTGGTGATGGAGGAGACGCAGTCCATCCGCATCGACTCGCGCGAGCAGTTCGCCCGGCTCCAGGCTTTCGGCCAGGAGTTCATGCCGCAGGCGGCGGCCAAGCTGCAGTTGTACAAGGGCGAGCGGCCAATCTTCGACCTGTACGCCATCGACGACGAGATCGCTCGTGCCCTGGGGCGGCGTGTCGACCTCAAGTCCGGCGGTTACCTGATCGTCGACCAGACCGAGGCCCTGACCACGGTGGACGTGAACACCG
>CAZCTU010000128.1:4567-5224 GCA_964501495.1 uncultured Ramlibacter sp. | reverse complement strand
GGTCATGTAGGCCAGGCCGGCCATCATCTGCACCACCTCGTCGAGCGCGGTGCGGTGCTCGTAGGGGCCGGGCAGGAAGCCCTTGTGGCTCACGTAGATGAGGCGCGGGTTCAGCTTGGCCAGGGCCTCGCGGCTGAAGCCCAGGCGGTCCAGCGTGCCGCTCTTGAAGTTCTCGCTGAAGACGTCGGCGTTCGCCACCAGGCGCAGCACGATCTCGCGGCCCTCAGCCGACTTCACGTCCACCGCCAGGCTTTTCTTGTTGCGGTTGAAGATACCGTAGAAGCCCGCGCCCGAGCCAAGCAGGCGGCGGGTGTTGTCGCCGGCCAGGGGCTCGACCTTGATCACCTCGGCACCCAGGTCGGCCAGGATCATCCCGCAGGTGGGGCCCATGACCATGTGGGTGAACTCGACGACGCGCAGGCCGGCCAGGGGCAGGTCGGCGACGGGGGAGTCTTGGGTCGGGGCGGTCTTGGTGGAATCGGTCACGGCGGGAAGTCGTCTTGAATCGGGGGAACGGCGAAGGGGGTGCGGGGTGGCGCGGGGTGTCGCCGGCTTCAGGCCAGGGCCCGGACGGCGCGCCCGTCGGCGTACTGGAAGCCCAGGGGCAGCCCGGCCTCGGGCGTCATGCCGTAGACCGGCTCGCCGGGCAGGCCCGCC
>CAZCTU010000128.1:0-4557 GCA_964501495.1 uncultured Ramlibacter sp. | reverse complement strand
GCCAGCTTGCAGGTCTGAACTCGCTATGACGACTTGCCGTCGTCGAGCTGGCGCCTCGCGTCCATTTACTTCTTCTTGCCGTCGGTGCCGCTTTCCACCCGGTACTTACCGCTCGCGAGGCCCACCACCTCTTTGACTCCCTGGTGCTCGTCGGTATCCCGCAGGGCCACGAACACTTCCTCGCCGCCCGCGGCCGGCTCGCCGGGCAGGCCCGCCTGCAGGTGCTGGCGCGCGGCGGTGAGGGTGGCGAGGTCGACGCCGGTCGCCACGCCCATGGCCTCGAACATGAACACCAGGTCCTCAGTGACCACGTTGCCCGAGGCGCCGGGCGCGTAGGGGCAGCCGCCCAGACCGCCCTGCGAGGCGTCGAAGGTGCGCACGCCCGCCTCGTAGGCGGCCAGGCAGTTGGCCAGGCCCAGGCCGCGGGTGTTGTGCATGTGGGCGGCCCCGGCGCGCTCGCCCAGCTCGGCGCGCAGCCGGGTGAACAGGCGCTTCACCTGCGCCGGGTTGGCCATGCCGGTGGTGTCGGACAGGCCGACCTCGTCGACCCCGGCGTCGGCGAGCGCCACGGCCAGGGCAATGACCTCGTCCTCGGGCACCACGCCCTGCAGGGTGCAGCCGAAGGCGGTGGAGACGCCAGCCTCCACCTTCACGCCTGGCGCCTGCGCGTTGCGCAGTTCGATCACCTTGCGCACCTCGGCCACCATCTCCTGAGGCGACTTGCGCACATTGGCCATGGAGTGGGCCGGGCTGGCCGAGACGGGGAGGGTGAGCTTGTGCGCGCCGGCGGCCAGGGCGCTCTCGGCGCCGCGCAGGTTGGGGACCAGGGCCATGACGGTGAGCCCGCGCAGGGTGATGGCGTGGCGCACCACCTCGGCCACGTCGGCCATCTGCGGCAGCAGCTTGGCCGGCACGAAGGAGCCGACCTCGATCTCGCGCAGGCCGGCCGCGTGCAGGGCGTCGATCCAGGCGAGCTTGTGCGCGGTGGGCATGGTCGCCGCCACGCTTTGCAGGCCGTCCCGGGGGCCGACTTCGCTGATCAGGACGGAGGGCAGGGCGTGGGCGCTTGGCATGGTCTCTGAGACATCAGGGCTGGAAGCGGGCATTATCCCGGGTCTCCACAGAGGACCCCTCCATGCACCGGCGCGCCATCACCCTGCTTTCCTCCCTTGCCTGCCTCTTCTCCCTCGGGCTCGCCACGAGCGGGTCCGTCCACGCACAGACACCGGTACAGACACCGGCCCCGGCCTTCCCCGCCAAGCCCGTGCGCATCACCACCCCCTTCCCCGTGGGCAGCGGCCCCGAGGGCGTGCTGCGCCTGGTGGCCGACAAGCTGTCCAAGCGCTGGGGCCAGCCGGTGGTGGTGGAAAACAAGCCCGGGGCCAACGGCTTCATCGCCATCGAGCAGTTCAAGAATGGCGCCGCCGACGGCCACGACCTGATCCAGCTCGATGGGGTGCACCTCACCGCCTACCCGCACCTGTTCAAGAGGCTGCCCTATGACTCCGCGAGCGACTTCGAGCCCCTGTACCCGCTGTTCAAGACCTATTTCTTCATGACCACCGCGGTGGACAGCAAGTACAAGCGGGTCTCCGATGTCATTGCCGACGCCAGGGCGCAACCCGGCAAGCTCAATTACGGTTCCTGGTCGGTGGGCAACCCGGTGCACCTGGGCTCGGCCCTGCTCGAGACGGTGACTGGCACCCAGATGCAGCACGTGATCTACAAGGAGACCTCGCAGCTCTATACCGCGGTGGCCACCGGCGAGCTCGCCTTTGCTCTGGGCACCAGCGCCACGGCGGGGCCCCTGTACCGCGCGGGCAAGCTCAAGTTCCTGGCGGTCGCCGCGCCGCGCCGCATCGCCGGCTACCCGGATGTGCCCACCTTCGCCGAGGCGGGGGGACCGAAGGACTTCGAGGTGAGCGGCTGGACCACCATCGCCGCGCCCAAGAACCTGCCCCGGGCGGTGAGCGAGAAGATCACCCGCGACATCGCCGCGGTGCTGGCCGAGCCGGAGTTCAAGGACAAGTACCAGTCCTTCGGGTATGAGATGTTCCCGGCCACTAAGGAGCAATTCGCCCAGTACATCCGGGCGGAGTCCGTCAAGCAGGCGGAGGTGATCCGGAAGGCGAAGGCGCAGCTGGATTGAGGGGCAGCCAACTGGCCATCCGGTCGGCATGCCCGAGGACCCCCGGGCTTGCCCTGCGCTCACTCTCCTTGCGGGCTATTGCGCAGTGCCTCACACAGAAGTCGCAGTGGCACGGCCTGGATGTCTGCTGCCAGCGGATAGGCTTCTTGCCCGGGATAAACCACCCACTTGCGATGGGGCTTCAAGTCGTCACAGGCATTGTGAAAGCCGCGCTCGAGTTTGGGCGCGAGGCTGCGCTTGAACTCCACCGCCCACAACTTCCCATTTGGCCAGGCCAGGAGCAGGTCGACTTCAGCGCCCGCGCTCGTCCGGTAGAAGTGGCCCATAACGCCCGGCGGGGCACAGGACAGCAGGTTCTCGAGGCAATGGCCTTCCCAGCTGGCCCCCACCACCATGTGCGAGAGCAGTTGCTCAAGGTTTTCGATGCCCAGGAGCGCATGCAGGAGACCGCTGTCCCGCAAATAGACCTTGGGCGATTTGACCAGCCGCTTGCCGACATTGGCGTGCCAGGGCTGGAGGCGGCGTACCAGCAGCAGGTCGCACAGCAGGTCGATGTAGCCGTTGGCTGTTTTGACGTCTACGCCCAGGTTGCGCGCGAGTTGGGCGACGTTGAGCAAGCCGCCCTGGTGGTGGGCCAGCATGGTCCAGAAGCGGCGCAATGTCTCGGCGGCGATGCGCGGGCCGAACTGCGGGATGTCCCTTTCCAGGTAGCTGCGGATGAAGTTGTCCCGCCAGCGCAGGCTGCGTGCGTCGCTGGTCGCCTGATGGCTCGGTGGAAATCCGCCGCGCACCCACAGCACTTCACGTGAATCGTCGTCTGCTTCCAGGACGTTCAGGCCCGCCAGCTCCAGGTAGGCAATCCGGCCGGCCAGTGTTTCGCCTGATTGCTGCAGCAGGTCCAGGCTGGCCGAACCCAGGAGCAGGTAGCGGCCCGCTGCTTTCTTGGCGCGGCGGGCCCGGTCGATCAGGCCGCGCAGCACGGGAAACAGGCCGGGAAGCCGGTGCACCTCGTCGAGGATGACCAGCTTGTCGAGATGCCCCTCCAGGTACAACTCGGCCTGTTCGAGCTTGCTGCGGTCTCGCTCGGATTCGAGGTCGAGGTAGACATGGGGCTGATCCCGGCCCAGTTCTAGCGCCAGGGTGGTCTTGCCGACCTGGCGTGGCCCGAGCAGGGCGACGGCCGGCGAAAAAGCCAGTTCGTCCTGGAGCCGGGATTGGATCAGGCGGGGAATCATCCTTGCAATTATGGAATTTCACTCCATGATTTGCAAGGTTAATTGCCGCGTGTTGTGGGGGTGCTGGCGGAGGCGGTGAGATTCGAACTCACGAACGGTTTCCCGTTGCCGGTTTTCAAGACCGGTGCAATCGACCACTCTGCCACGCCTCCGCAGCGGCTCCGATTCTAGGCGCAGCGGAGCCGCAGCCACCCCCTGTCACCAGGTCGGCCCGCTCGACCTCCCCAAGAGCTCACGGATTGTGGTAACGTTATTACGTTTTGGAGGCTCTATGAAAGCTGCCGCTCCCATTCGCACCTTTAGCAGCCGCGAGTTCGCGCACGAGTTGGCACGTGTCAAGCGGGCCGCCTCAGAAGGGACTGTGCTGATCACCGACAGAGGTCAGCCGAAGTACGCGCTCATGCCTATCGAGCAGTATTGGGACATGAAAGGCCAAAAGGCTCCTGGGCTATCTCTGCTGGAGGCTATGCAGACACTGCCATCTACGGCGGGAATCGATTTCGAAGTGCCGGCCCGGATGTCCGCAGTCAATCCTGCTGACCTGGACTGATCCATGTACCTGCTAGACACCAACGTGATTTCCGAGCTTCGCCCAGGGAAGCGCAATCAGTCGCCGGCGGTCCTGGCTTGGGCCGAGAGCATGCCTTTGGAAATGCAGTTCATCAGCAGCATTGCGTTGCTGGAACTGCGTATCGGTATGGGACTCAAGGCCCGCCAGGATCCTGCTCAAGGGGCGGTGCTGGCGCGTTGGATCGAAGGACTCGAGAACCTGTTCGCAGAGCGCACTCTTGCCGTTTCCGCGAGGGCTGCACGCCTCTGCGCTCCCATGCACATCCCGAATCCCGGCAATCTCGCCGACACGCTGATCGCAGCCACGGCATTGGAGCATGGGTTCACGGTAGTCAGTCGCAATGTGCAGGACTTCGCACACTTGGGCGCTGCCTTGATCAATCCTTGGGAGACGCCCCTCGCATAGCTGCAAGCGTAGGAGGGGTCAGTCCAAGTCCTGACCGACACGGCCTGTCAGTCTGCCCGGGCACGAGAACCGACGCGCCCCTCAGCGCGCCTGCAGCACCACCGCCCCCGCGCTCATCCCCGGCTCTTCCAGCGGCACCCGCACGCCCTGGAAGAACATGCGCACATCGCCCCACCGCGCAGCCTGCACGGTGAAGG